>JAZFUB010000363.1:0-2553 GCA_036447015.1 Thermoguttaceae bacterium
ATCGCGATCAGCGGGGCGGGCAACAGTCCGCCGGACACTCGTCGGGTGACGGTCCCCGGCTGCCCAAGGCCAGACGTGTGGGCGACTCTTCGATCCGCTCGTCGATCAACTCGCGGATCATCTGCACGAACCGTGGATGGCAGCCGACCGTGGCCGAGCGGACCATGTGGAGGCCCACTTCGTCGCAGACGGATCGGGCAACGACGTCCAGGTCGTAGATCGTTTCCATGTGTTCAAAGACGAAGCCGATCGGCACGACCACCACGTCGCCGGCCTCGCCACTCTCACCCAACTCGCGAAGCGAATCGCAGACGTCGGGCTCAAGCCACGATTGCGACGGCCGACCGCTTCGGCTCTGATAGACGAGATGCCAGTCCGACCGTCCCACACGCTGGGAAACCAAATCGCACGCCTCGCCCACTTGAACCTCGTAGTCGCAGCCGCGGGCCATGTCCAACGGGAGGCTGTGGGCCGTATAGATCAACTGTGCAGCACTGCGGCGTTCGACCGGCAACTCGTCGAACGCCGCCTCGACGCGCGCGGCCATCGACTCGATGAAGCCCGGGTGATTGTAGAAGACTCGCAGTTTGTCGACCTGCGGTGCGTCGTCGCCGACCTCTTGCCTCGCTTGCTCGATATCCTCCAGATACTGCCGACAACCCGAATAGGAACTGAACGCCGAGGTCACCATCGCCAGCGCATGGCGAATGCCGTCGTCGGCCATCTGCCGCAAGCTATCGGCCAGCATCGGATGCCAGTTGCGGTTGCCCCAGTAGACCGGCAGCGAACAGCCATGGGCGCTGAGCTCGTGCAGCAAGGCCGCCAGCAGGGCCCGATTCTCAGCGTTGACGGGGCTCACCCCATCGAACAACTCATAGTGCTCGGCCACAGCGAGGAGCCGCTCCCTGGGCACCCGCTTACCGCGAACCACGTTTTCCAGAAAGGGAAGAACGTCGTCCGGCCCTTCCGGACCGCCAAACGAGACGAGCAGAATCGCATCGTAAGAAACATCGTAGGAAACATCGTAGGAAACATCGCAGGAAGACATGGAGAGAATCTCAAGCCATTCTTACACGGGTCCCAAGAATCATAGCCGCGAGGCCGCCGGTCTGCAAGGGATCTGCTGCGCAGCGTCGAGGCGGGGCGAGAATTCCGTGATGCTACCCATGCAAGCCCCTTCCAAGTCCCTTCCAAGCCCACCGGCTGCGGCCGGTGGGACCCGTCGACCGCAGACGGTGGCCTTGCAATGCATACGAAGAGTCCCACCGACCGCAGTCGATGGGCTTGGGTGACGTGTCGCATCTGCCCGGACCTGGCCCCGGCGGGGAGATCAATCGCTCGACGCTCGCCAACCGCCGTCGTCGATCGGGGCCCGGTAGGGCGTGACGGGCCGCGGCCTGGTCGAGATCGGCCGGTAATGGACGATCGGGCGAACTTCTCGGGACGTCGCGTGGATCGGCATGCGGTTCGCCGGCGTGATCAGTCGGGGCATCGACGGCGTGTATCGCGTTGCGCTCGAATCGGGGACCGGTTCCATGGGCCGCTCGGATTCCTGCGGCGCCACTTGCGGCTTTTGGGTTTCTTGCTTGAAGGTATCCGGCGCCGGAGCGGCCGGGGTCGGGGTCACGATCGTCGATCCGGATGCGTGAAGGGTCGAAACGCCGCCGGTCTGACACGACGCACAACCGACGCCGCCCGCGCCGAATGTTCCCCAGGTTCCGAAGCCGCATGTCCGGCACGACGCTGCGTACTGGTTCGTGTAGACCAACCGATAGGTCGTGTACGGTACGCGGGTGGCCCTTTGCGTCCATGTCGTCACGGGACAACAGGTCGTTACCGGACAGCCCGTGCAAGGGTCGCACCGGGTCACCGACCGATAGGTCGTTACCGGCACCCTTTGGTAGACGGTCCGATAACAGGTCTGCGGCACGTATTGGCACGTCTGAGCACAGCCGGTGCTCACGGTTGGCGGGCACAAACTCGGTCCGACCGGTGCGGCATAGGTTGTCGGTTGTGCCCAGCCAAACAGGGTGTCGAAAAGGCCGCAGCCCTGGGCCCGGGCCTCGCCCGTCGGCGTCAACAATATCACCGTCAACAATATCGCCGCCACGCCGCAAAGGCTCGCAGCCCGAAACATCTTTCGATACACCATAATATTTAAGCTCCACGTTCGCTGGGGAAAGAAGGGATTCTACGTGTTGAGCGGCCAAAATGGTCTGCAACGAGTTTTTCGGACAACCCCGCTCGCTCGCGGCGTCCGAGCCTATGTGAAATCTTAGATCACGTTTCCCGTGAGCGTGACCGAAAAACGCAGAAACAGCCGACAATAGCATATCGGGGGGACGGATGCAAGCACTGCGTGGGCCTGAGGAACCCAGGCGTTGGGGCAAGCAACAAGGGCAGGGAAACAGGCGGTGACAATCCACCCCGCCGCCCCACTCTGTCGCCGAGAACGATTTACGGACGCTCATGCAAATCGTACAGATCGAAGAGCGTTTCCCGCAGATCGCCCTCGTGACGTGAGAGCTTTTCGCCGATGTCCTCATCCGTCAC
>JAZFUB010000364.1:0-7935 GCA_036447015.1 Thermoguttaceae bacterium
CCAAAGCTCGGGTGGAGCCCGCTAACGAATATAGCGGATTTTGGCCGGATCGGGACCTTGAAATGTCCACTTCCACAATTTCACGTGCCGGGCGGGAAAATGAACCAGTAAAGGCTTGCCTACCAACAACTTAGCATTAACGGACGGCCCATCGGGCCAAGTGCGACTATCGCTGGAAATCGGGCTGTTGTCGCCTAGGACGAAATACTCGTCTTCGGATAATTCGGCCGGATGATCCAGTCCCCAACGACCATCCGGCCCGATCGGGTGGGTATAGTAGACATCCCGATAGACGCGAAGGTCGCCGAGCGTTACGCCCAGTCCCTGTGATCCAATCGCTAACGAGCCATCCAGAGATGCCCGTGAAGATGCGGGACCTGGAGAAGACGGGGCATACGGTCGGACGATGGCCGTGATACCGTTGATGGCCATCAGGAACTGTCGGTCGAAGAGCGACACTTCCAGCAACAGGCCGTCGGCGATCGCAGGCAACAGGCCGACGGCTCCAGGTACCGTGCGCCCGTTTCGCAGGACTTCCCAACGTCGGCGATTCGGATCGAGCTGCAACTGGAAGTTATCGCAACCGTCGCCAAGGCGCACCAACAGCAGTCCGCTTTGCCCGAAGGTCCGGACCACCCGAAGCGAGAGCATCAGGTCAGTCACCGCGTGGATCTCCTCCTGGCGTCGGACCACCATTTGATTGTATCCATGCCGATCGGTAATCGGTTCGTCGTGGAAGTGCAGCCAATCGATCGCCGCAGCGTCGGAGGTTACAGCGTCGGAGGTTACAGCGTCGGAAGTTACAGCGTCGGAAGTCGAAGGGTGAGCGAAGCGCCCGTCGGCCGAGCCCCATCGACTATCGTTGCGTCGGCTCTGCCAGTGAGACGGGGGAGCCGACTCGCGTCGTGGCCGGGCACCCGCATCATGGACCAGAACGGCCAGCGCCCGTTGTTGCCTGAGGTTCTTGCGTTGAATCTGGCCGTCGACATAGACGTCACCATCGCGGATCTGAATCGATTCGCCGGGCAGACCGACGAGACGTTTGATGTGAATCCGACCGGGCTGGGACGGATGGCGGAAGGCCACGACTTCCCAACGCCGCGGCGGACGCCGGACCTTCCACGGACCGGGAACGTGGAATTGAAAGGCCGATTTGTGAATCAGCAGTCGGTCTCCGGCCAATTCGCCGAGCGAGGCGAGATCGTTGTCCGCATAACCACAATTCGGGCAGACCGCTCGGGGGCGGTCCGTCGCCGAGTCGGCGCCGCAATCGAACCGATGTCCGCAGTCCTCGCAGATCACGTGGTAGTGCGGGCCCAAAAGCGTCTCGGCCATGGAACCGCTGGCCACCCGGCACGGGAAAATCAGCCCCTCGACGTACCAGGTGCGGAGTATCAGCACCACCACGGTCACGAGGACGCATCCTCGCAGCAAAGGTCGCAGACGGGAATGTGCAGTGGGCAACGGTGTGTGCATGTCGCCAGTAGGTTGCTCGCCCGAGTTGGGGAATCCGGTGCAAAGAAGGCGTTCTCTCTCCTTCATCGTGTTCCACATGGCGGAGAATAGCAACAGGATTACCGGATAGCCCCCGCCGCACGGGGGGGGCATGTTTGTGGTTCGCTGGAAGCATCGGTGCATGACGCATGCTATATTTTATGAGTGGTTTGTCGGCAAAGCAGTTCAAAACGCGCCGGGCAAGCCCGGCCGCTAAACGACGATTGCGCACCGAACCGTAAGTGCAGGGTTTCGTTTTGGTTGCGATGCCCCCGGCGGCCAACGCTGCGCTGTAGGACTGACAGCCTGTTGAAAAGACGCTACGATTGGATTGCGAGAAGGAACCTCGGTCGATGAACGTGTTGTCGTCTCTGTTGCCGCTGTTGCTCTCAGCCGCTTTGCCGGAAACGCCGCTGGAAATTCGCTATCCCGAGGCGACCAAGGCGTTCCACTGCACATTCGACGAGTCGTGGGACAAAAACTTCGACGAAATCCCCGACGGCTGGACGCGTCAGAAAGGGCCGGGCTATCCGCGTTACGTGAGCGTTGCCATCAGCGACGAGCCGTCGGTCGTCGGCGACCGTTGCTTGCGAATCGACCTCGACGGCGGCGCCGCGACCGCCTTCAGCCCGCCGACCATGGTTGGGCCGCTGTTCAGCTACGTTCTGGAAGCGTACGTCAAGACCGAGGGTCTCAAGTACGACAGGGCGTACCTCTCGATCACGTTGCTCGACGATGAGCGGAATCGGCTGGAGACCTATACCTCCGAAAAAGTTCGCCAGACGGCCGGGTGGCAGAAGATCCGCCTGGGGCCGATCGCGCCGGTCGACAGCAACGTGCGCGCAGCGATCATCGGGCTGCACGTCGAACCGGGAAGGCGCGAAGATCTGACGGGATCGGTCCTGTTCGACGACATTTGGCTGGGACGTCTGCCGCGAATGGCGATGAAAACCACCAGCCCGAACAACTTCTTCACCGATCCGCGACTCGTCGAGGTTACTTGTACGGCCTCGGGCTTCCTCGACGCGAATCCTCGCGTCAGGTTCCAACTGGAAGACGTGTTGGGGCAAGAATTGGCGCATTTCGAGAGCCCATTGTCGACGAAACAGGCGGCTGCCAACGCCGCACTTACGCTCGATAGTTTCGCCGACCAGCAGGTCGGTTCGATCGGAAAAGCGACCTGGAAACCGCCCATTTCGGATCCCGGGTTCTATCGCATTCGAGTGATGATGGCGGGGCAGAAGACGGCGATTCACCAGCGGGAGTTGACCCTGGTTGTGGTCGACCCGCGACGGAACCCGACCGGCGGCGAGTTCGGATGGACTGTGCCGCAAGGCGACCAGCCGCTGCCACTGCCGCTGTTGAACCAACTGATCAGTCACGCGGGTATCAATTGTGTGAAGTACCCGTTCTGGTACGATGAAGCTGGCGGTGATGAAGTCGTCTCGCGCGTGATTGCCTTTGCCGAACGACTCAGTGCCGGGGGAATCGAGTTGGTCGGCCTGCTGAACCGTCCGCCAAAGTCGCTACGCAGCCGCTATGGCCGGGCCGATTCGCTTTCCGTCGCCGACATCTTTTCGCCCAATCCGGCGGTCTGGTATCCTTCGCTGGAAACGGTGATGACGCGGCTGGCCACACGCGTTCGCCGCTGGCAGTTGGGCGACGACCACGACACGAGCTTCGTCGGCTACCCGAACGTGGCGAAGAAAATCGGCCAAATCAAGCATGAGTTGGATCGGATCGGTCAGGACGTGCGTGTGGGAATCGGTTGGGAGTGGCTTCACGAGTTTCCCGAGGCGGCCGATGGAAAGGCCCCATGGCAGTTCCTGACCCTCTCGACCCGCCCGGCACTGACGCACCTGGAATTGGCCCGATACCTGCAAGGATCGGCCGATGCGAACGTCGATCGGTGGGTTGACATCGAGCCGCTTTCGAGGCAGCACTATTCGCTGGAGGTACGCGCCACCGATCTGGTCCGGCGGATGATTGCCGCAAAGATCGAAGGGGCCGATGCGATCTTCTGTCCGGATCCGTTCAGCACGGACCACGGGCTGATGAACGACGACGGGACGCCGGGCGAGCTGTTCCTGGCTTGGCGGACCGCCGCCATGGCGTTGGGCGGGGCCCGGTATCTCGAAAGCATCCAACTACCCGGCAAAAGCCACAACCAGATCTTCGGTCGGGTCGACGACGCCGTGATGATCGTCTGGAACGAAAGGCCGACCGAGGAGGTCCTTTACCTGGGCGAACACGTGCGGCAAATCGACATCTGGGGTCGAAGCACTGTGCCCGAGCAGCGTGGGCATAAGCAGGTGATCAAGGTCGGTCCTCTGCCCTCCTTCATCGTCGGACTCAACGAGGCCGTCACCCGCTGGCGACAAGACTTCAAGTTTGCGGAAACGCAGATTCCCAGCATTTTCGGCCGGCCACATCTGAATTCCTTTTCGATTACGAACCATTTCACAAGGGGGACCAGCGGTGTGGCCACGCTCGTGATGCCGGAAATCTGGCTCGTCGATCCGGCCGAGATCAGCTTCCGCATGGCCAACCGAGAGCAACTGCAGCAACTCTTTCAGATCAAGCTCCCCGACAACGCCAGCAGTGGCCGGCATAACGTGCGCGTCGATTTTCTCGTCCGGGGTGAACGGGAGTACAATTTCAGTGTCTATCGGAAGATGGATATCGGGCTGGGTGACATCTACATCGAGGTCGAAACTCGCCTCACCGAGGACGGCAGACTAGAGATCGAACAGCATTTCATCAACGAAACCGACGGGCCGGCCAATTTCCGCTGCTACCTGTACGCGCCCAAGCATCGGCGACAAAAGGCCGATATCACGGCCGGGCCCCAAAGCCGCGACGTCCAAATCTATCGGCTCAACGACGGCAAGGAACTGCTCGGCAAAACGCTCTGGCTACGCGCCGAAGAAATCAACGGGCCGCGCGTACTCAGCTATCGCTTCGTGGGAAAAGAGTAGGTCGGTCGTCGACACGATCCGGCGGACCTTGACAGCGGCGCGGCCATCCGGCTAGGTTACTGGTGTTGAAAACTGAAAACCTGCTCCCCGCAGTCTAGGTCCACCATGCTCACCGTCGACGCCATCGCCGCCTTCCTGAAAGACTTTGCTCCGACCGGGCTTGCCGAAGACTGGGACAACGTGGGCCTGCTCGTCGGTGATCCCGCCCGGGACGTCGGCCGGGTGATGACCTGCCTGACGGTCACGCCCGCCAGTGCGGCCGAGGCGATCCGCGACAAGGCCGATCTGATCGTGGCCCATCATCCGATGCCCTTTCAGCCCGTGCGGCGGCTGACCACCGAGACGACCACGGGCCGACTGCTGTTGGACCTGATCGCTGCACGGATTGCCGTCTACAGCCCGCATACGGCGTTCGATTCGGCGGCCGGAGGCATCAACCAGCGGCTGGCGGCCGGACTGCAACTGCGGGGTATCTGGCCGCTACGACCGAACGACGACGGTTTGGGTGCCGGACGCTGGGGCTGGGTGCAGGAACCGCTGAAGCTTGGGCAACTGGCCGACCGGGTCAAGCAGTTCCTCTCGATCGACCACTTACGGATCGTCGGCGATCGGGACCGATCGATTCGCACGGTGGCCGTCGCATGCGGCGCGGCCGACGACTTTCTCGCGACGGCCCGCGACGAAGGCTGCGACTGCATCCTCATCGGCGAAACCCGATTCCACACGTGCCTGGAAGCAGAAGCCACGGGCATCGGCCTCCTCTTGCCCGGCCACTTCGCCAGCGAGCGGTTCGCCGTCGAATGCCTGGCCGACGTCCTGGCCGAGCAATTCCCCGAACTCGAAGTCTGGCCCGCCCGAGACGAGCACGATCCGCTGCAATGGGTTTGAGTCTACGGACAGAACTCCCGGTGTGCCACCCGTCGTGTGTTAGCCGCTGGGCTACTTCTCCCCGATCAGCCGGACAGGTATCATAGGGAATGCTGTCGAACAATCACCGATCCGGCGCGTTCTTCGGGAGAGAAACCCCCGAGGCCGGTCGGACGAACCCACGGAGGCCCGGCCATGGAAAAATACACCATTCCCAAACTCACGAAGCCCCCCAAGACGAAGAAGAAGCAAGTCCTGCTCGTCTCCAGCGGCGACTTGCGGGATACGGCCAACGCGGTCTGCTGGGCCAATCAGAAAGAGATGGAAGACGAACTGGCCCAGGCGATCGAGGCGGCCGGATACGAACTCGTTCGGGCCCATCCCTACAAACCCGACGTGGAGCACGGGTTCATCAGTTCGCAGAAGGAAGGCATGGAGGTCTTCGCCCGGATCGACCCCGACGCGAAACTGATCGTCGCCGAGACCGTCTGGCAGTACTCCCATCACGTGCTGTCCGGGCTGATCGATCACACCGGGCCGATCCTCACGTTGGCCAATTGGTCGGGCACCTGGCCCGGTCTGGTCGGCATGCTCAACCTCAACGCCTCGCTGACCAAGGCGGGCGTGAAGTATTCGACCCTATGGAGCGAAAGCTTCAGCGAGCCCGGATTCGTCAAGAAGCTTCGACGGTGGCTCGAGAAGGGCTCGGTCAAACATCCCACGAAGCACGTCACGCCGCTGAAGAAAGTCAAAGTCTCCGCGGCCGAGCAACGCCTGGGCAAGGCTCTTGCCGAACAACTGCGACGCGAGAAGGCCATCATGGGGATCTTCGACGAAGGATGCATGGGCATGTACAACGCCATCATCCAGGACGAACTGCTCAACCCGATGGGCGTTTACAAAGAACGGCTCAGCCAGTCGGCTCTGTATTACGAGACCACGCAGGTTGGCGACGATGAGGCCCAGGCCGTCCGCACGTGGCTCGACAAGGCGGGCATGACGTTCGTAACCGGCCCCGACCCGACCGAGCATCTGACCGACGACCAGATCCTCACCCAGTGCAAGATGTACATCGCGGCCGTGCGGATCGCCGACGATTACGGCTGCGACCTGATCGGCATCCAATACCAACAAGGGCTGAAAGATCTCCTCACAGCCAGCGATCTGGTCGAGGGAATGCTCAACAACAGCGACCGGCCGCCGGTGAAAAGCCGCGACGGCCAGCGAATTCTCTACGACGGTCGGCCGGTCGTCCATTTCAACGAGGTCGACGAATGCGCCGGGCTCGACGGCCTGATGACCGTTCGCATCCACGAAGCCATGGGCCAGCCGGTCGAAAACACGTTGCACGACGTCCGTTGGGGCGATTGGGACCAGTCGGGCACGGTCAAGGACTACGTCTGGGTCTTCCTGATCAGCGGTTCCGCCCCGCCGGCCCATTTCATCGACGGCTGGAAGGGAGCCTCCAGCGAACGCCAGCCGGCCATGTACTTCAAACTGGGCGGCGGTTCGCTCAAGGGCATCTCCCGACCGGGCGAAATCGTCTGGTCGCGAATCTTCATCGAGAAGAACCGCCTGAAAATGGACCTAGGCCGGGCCGAGGTCGTCCAGCTACCGGCCGAGGAAACCCAACGCCGCTGGGACCTGACCACCTCGCAATGGCCGATCATGCACGCAGTGACCTACGGCGTATCACGAGACCAGTTCATGGCCCGGCACAAAGCCAACCACATCCAAGTAGCCTACGCCAACAGCGCCAAAGAGGCCGACAAAGCCCTGCTGGCCAAAGCCGCCATGGCCCAAGCCATGGGCATGGAAGTGGCGATCTGCGGAACCCGAAAGAAAGGAAAGGCTTGGGCATAGCGCCGTAACGTAACGTTCAACAACGAGCAGACGTTGGCCGTTGAGCTTGCCCCGCGTTGCGCGAGCGAAAAGAACGCGCACACCCTGGCCGGCTCAGCCGGCCGACCATAATCGCAGAGCATCAAGGGCAGGCAAGCTGCCCATGCCACCCAACACTCACCACGGGCACCTGGCGCGGGGCTCACGTCCCCAGCAAATGGAGGTTTTGTGTAGAGTAATGAGTTATGCAAAATGAGGAGAGCGATACATAATGCTTAGCTTCGCATGCTTTGACGCACCCTTAAATATCATATGCCAGAAAGTGAAGTCGGTGGCTCTGGATTTCTCTATTTCTCTTATTGTAGAGGAAAATGTAACGGTAACATTGCCGTCGTTGGAGTACAATCCCAAAAAGACAGAGGTGCTACTTTGGGAGCCTTCTACTTGTCGAGACACAACTGCTTTCGCCTCGAATCTTGAAGACGGTTGGGACAGTATGGTGTACGTCCTCTCTACAAAGAACAAGATAAGAAGCGTTGCCATACGTTACGATAGTATTGATGCTTCGGACTACCCAATCTGCGAACTTCAAACATACGAGGATGGAGGTTCGAGACGCATTGTGCGCACCATGAAAGATGATCCGAAGTGGGAGTTCTTCGAAGAAGGGTCACCTTATGATTTTGAGGATCTCGAAAGATACAAACTACGTCTGAAAAGGGAGCGATTTGACTGGGAAATGTTGCACAGGTAC
>JAZFUB010000365.1:0-5172 GCA_036447015.1 Thermoguttaceae bacterium
AGTGACCGTCGATCATATCCAATATGACAAAAACGGCAGAGAACGATTCGTCGAGGTTCAGGCGGCTCCCATCTTCGACGCGGCCGGCAACGTGATTCAGATCGTCGAGGCGTGTCGCGATGTGACCGAGCGTGTCTTGGCCCAGCGCGAGCGTGAAAGGGCCGTCGCCGAACTGGAGATTCGCAATGCCGAGTTGGAGCAATTTGCGTACACCGTGTCCCATGATCTGAAAAGCCCCCTGATTACGATCAACGGCTTCCTCGGACTGATCGATCAGGACATCGAGAAGCGGGAGTTTGGAGAGACGAAGGAGAAAATCGCACGGGTCATCAATGCGACCAAGAAGATGCATCATCTGCTCGACGATGTGCTCGAGCTGTCGCGGGTCGGACGCATCGTCAATCCACCGGTGGAGGCACCCTTGGAGGAACTGGCACGCGGCGCACGGGACATGCTGGCCGGCAGGATTGCCCAGAAAGGCGTGCGAGTCGACATCGGGGCCGATTTGCCGGTCCTTTACGGTGATCGTTCCCGCCTGGAAGAGGTCCTGCAAAACCTGATGGAGAATGCGCTGAAGTACACCGGAGACCAGACCGAGCCGCACATTGAAATCGGAGCCCGCCGTGACGGAGAGGAAGACGTCTATTACGTCCGCGACAACGGCCAGGGCATCGACCCCCGCTTTCACGAGAAGATCTTCGGACTGTTCGACAAGCTCAGTCATCACAGCGACGGCACCGGCATCGGGCTTGCACTGGCGAAACGAATCGTTGAAGTCCACGGCGGGCATATCTGGGTCGAGTCGGAAGGGGCGGGCCGTGGGTCGACCTTCTGTTTCACGCTCGCATCGAAGGAGGATTCCTCGAAATGGGAGGATCACTCCGTGATGCACGCCTGACGCTGTACCGTTGGGATCAGACAGCCGGCGCAATCACCTCGTTCAGCGCGGCCACGACCGTGACGGCGTCGCACGGCTTCTGAAGAAAGAATCGGGCACCCTGCTCCAGCGCCTTGTGCTGATCGCGCAGGCTTGCCGAGAGCATGATGACGGGAATATCCGTGGTTTCCCGGTTGGTGTGCAACCGGCTCAAGGCCTCCAGGCCATCCATCACCGGCATGTAGTTGTCCATGAGAATCGCGTCGGGATGGTTCTTGATGGCCGAGTCGACCCCGGTCCTTCCATTCGTAGCCGTGAAGACCTCGAAGCCGTTGGCCGTCAACCGAATGTCCAGCCCGCACAGCATCTCGCGGTCGTCGTCGACGACCAACACGCGGGGATCGCGATGCTCGTGCGACACATTGTCGACGAACTGCTGGGCCGTTTCGTAGAGTTGCGCCAAACGGACATTCTTCTGATCCAGCAGCCGATTCGCGTCCTGCAATTCGGCATTCTTTTGATCCAACAGTTCGTTCGCTCGATGCAGTTGCAGATACATCTGTTGCCGCCCGACCGCATAACGCAAGATACGTTCGAGCGATTGGACCGTGACGTCGCCCTTGAACATGTAGTCTTGGGCCCCGTGTTGTGCCGCCTCTACGCCCGCCGAGGGATCGCTATTGCTTGTCAGTACGACGATCGGGAGGTCCTGGCACTGGCTGCGAACTTCGCGCAAGGCTTCGAACCCGCTGGCATCGGGTAACCCTAAGTCGAGCAGCACGACCTCGAAATCATTCGTTGCGAGCGTTGCCTTTGCCGCGGCGAGACAATCGACATGCTCGAACTCGAACGTCGTCAGGCCGGCACTTCCAAGCGACTGCATGATGAACTCGGCATGGTCCGAGTCATCCTCGACCAGAAGGACCCTCAAGTGCGTTTTCTCCATCCCTTACCCCGATGGCCTGTGGTACAGGTGCCTTTGCTCGGATCCGTGGAAACCCACGACCATCACGTCGAAGTCGCGGGCAACGGGGCCCGATCGATCCTTCAAATGCCGTGTATTCTCACAATTGGGACCAAAGGAACCGTGTTGTCACCACCACCGAAGTCTAGGCTACAAAGCAGAGCCTAGTCCACTTTGGCCGTAGAATGTCACCCAGTTGTTGCGGATGCCCGCGGTCGCATGTCGGGTTTGGCGAAAAACCGGATCCCGTACCACTCAAGATTCGCATCCGGCCCGCTCATGAGAGTCACGTTCCACGCAATTGCAGGGTCGTCTCTTGCACGCTGCTAACCCAGTAGCGATACGATCTGCTCGCGGCCTACGGGCCGGATCACGCCATGCTCGCAGATGATGGCTTCGATCAACTCGGCGGGAGTGACGTCGAAGGCTGGGTTGTAGACGTCGACGCCCTCGGGCACCGTTTGACGACCGAAACCGTGCGTGATCTCGCGGCTGTCGCGTTGCTCGATCGGGATCTCCTCGCCGCTGTCCAACGAGAGGTCGAACGTGCTGCTGGGGGCCGCTACATAGAACGGGATCTTGTGTGCCGCAGCCAGCAACGCGACGCCGTAGGTGCCGATCTTGTTGGCCGCATCGCCGTTGGCTGCAATCCGGTCGGCACCGGTCACCACGGCCTGGACGCGACCCTCGCGCATGACCTGCGCCGCCATCGAATCGCAGATCACGGTCACGTCGATCCCCCGCTGCTGCAGTTCCCAGGCGGTCAGTCGAGCGCCTTGCAGGAGCGGTCGGGTTTCGTCGGCGTAGATGTGCAGCCGTTTTCCCGATTCGGCGGCAGAGAAGAACAGGGCCAGCGCCGTGCCGTAATCGGCCGTGGCCAGCCCACCGGCGTTGCAGTGCGTCAAGACGCCTTGGCCGTCGGCCAGCAATTCCGCCCCATGGCGTCCGATCGCACGGCACATCTGCCGGTCTTCCTCGTGGATTGCCCGGGCTTCGTGCAGGAGCGCCGCGGCAATGGCTTCCGGCTTTTCGCCGCCCGGTTCGTCGCCAAATGCGGCGGCCGCTTGCTTCATCCGCTGAAGTGCCCAGAAGAGGTTGACTGCCGTGGGACGGCTGGATGCCAGATAGTCGACCACCTCGTCAAGCCGTCGAGAGAAGACAGCCGTGTCGCTGCCGGCCGCGGTCTGCAATCCGACGCACACACCATAGGCGGCCGCAATGCCGATGGCCGGGGCGCCGCGGACGCGCAGCATCTTGATGGCTTCCCAGACCGACTGGACGTCGCGACAGTCGATTTCCTTGAACTCGACCGGCAGCAACGTCTGATCGATCATCCGCAGGTGGCCGTCGACGCCGCCGACCCAATGGAGTGTTTGCACCGTGTTCATCAATCGACACCCTCCGAGCGATAGCCGTAGGGTGGGCACCGCCCACCAAAACTCGCTTGACGTTTTCCCGTCGGTTCTTGGTGGGCGGTGCCCACCCTACTTTGTCAATGGGTTGCTAAGACTTCTCGCCGTCGAGCATTTCCTGCAGGGCTGCATTCTTGCCGCCGACCTTTTCGACCAGTTGCTGCTTGAACGTCGTCAGCTTCTCTTGGAGCGACTCGTCGGAAAGTGCGAGAATCTCCACGGCCAGCAGTCCGGCGTTTCGCGGTCCGCCCATGCCGACCCCGACGGTTGCCACCGGCACGTCGCCGGGCATCTGCACGGTCGACAGCAGCGAATCGAGTCCGCCTTGCACGTCGGTCGGCACGGGGATCCCGATCACGGGCAAGGTGGTGTGCGAGGCGACGACACCCGCCAGGTGGGCCGCCCCACCGGCCGCCGCGATGATGACCTTCAGACCTCGTGCGGCCGCCATCGTCGCATACTGGCGAACGATCTCGGGTGTGCGATGGGCACTCATCACTTGGATCTCGTGCGCTACGTCGAATTGCTCCAGGGCTGCGGCAACGCCCTTGATCTTGGGCCAATCGCTGTCGCTACCCATCACGATCCCCACCGGGGGCGAACTGGTCGTCGGCATTGCCGGTCCTCCGTATTGTGTCGTTAAACTTCAAAACGCCCGTTGTACGGCATCTCGAAGGTTTCGGCAACCGCCCGATTCGTGACTTCGCCCTGATAGACGTTGATTGCCCGTGCAACGGGGGGGAGGGTCTCGGCCGCCGGAAGAATCCCGCGATTGGCAATCTCCAGCACCCACGGCAACGTGGAATTGCACAGTGCAAAGGTGCTCGTTCGCCCCACGGCGCCCGGCATATTGGCCACACAGTAATGCAGCACATCGTGGACCATGAACGTCGGATCGCTGTGCGTCGTCGGTCGGCTCGTGGCCACGCAACCGCCCTGGTCGACCGCCACGTCGATGATCACGCTGCCCGGTTTCATCAGTTTGAGGTCTTCTTCCTCGACCAGCAGCGGGGCTTTGGCTCCGGGGACCAGGACCGAACCGATCACAAGATCGGCGTAGCGCAGTTGATGGCGAATCGTATGCCGGTCGCTGAACAGGGCCGTCACGTTCGCCGGCATAATGTCGTCGAGGTAGCGGAGCCGGTCGAGATCGATGTCGAGAATGTCGATATGGGCACCAAAGCCGGCAGCCACCTTGGCCGCGTTGGCCCCGACCACGCCCCCGCCGAGGATCGTGATATGGGCCGGCTCGACCCCGGGCACGCCGCCCAACAGGATCCCGCGCCCCATCTGTGGCCGTTCCAGATACTTGGCCCCCTCTTGAATGCTCATCCGGCCCGCCACTTCGCTCATGGGCGTCAACAGCGGCAACCGCCCACGACCGTCACCCAGCGTTTCATAGGCCACGGCGATGCAGCCCGACGCGACGACCTCTTCGGTCAACTGTCGATCGGCCGCGAAGTGGAAGTAGGTGAAAACGACCTGGCCGGATCGCAACAGGCTCCGCTCATCGGGCTGAGGTTCTTTGACCTTGACGATCAACTCGGCCCGATCGAAAAGCTCTTCGGGCCCGGCCACCAGATCGGCCCCCTGCCGCAGATAGTCGTGATCGGGCAACCCGGACCCCAAGCCGGCGCCCGCTTCGACGATTACTTCATGGCCGGCCCGGATCAGTTCTTCGACGCCCACAGGCAACATCGCAACACGATATTCATCCAGTTTCGTTTCCTTAGGCACTCCGACGATCATTGGTTCCCTCCTAATCTCGGTCTGCAGCCACCGGCAGACCCCAACGGGGTCCAACAACAAAGCCCAGAGTCGCGCAGCGCACCCTGGGTAACAGTCGAGCAAGACTATATCAACCTCAACGAGGTTGTACAACCGCATGACGCCATGTAGAACGCCTTCAGCGTTCGGTT
>JAZFUB010000366.1:0-11864 GCA_036447015.1 Thermoguttaceae bacterium
GTGGATTCAGTCCGTAGGCCGACAACCTCTCACGAGCCGCGTATTCCTTTTCGACTTGCTCAAACCGCTCCTCAACCTCAGGCCGCAACACGATGTGATGTTCGAGGGCGTCGTGTGGGATCATGCTGACGAGCATCTCGCGATGGCGTCGGCTAATCGGCAACTCGCGAATGCTTCGATCGGAGTCGATCCCGGCTCGGTTGCGTCTCTTTTTCTTGAGTTTCTCGTCGAGGATCGACTCCAATTCGCTGGCCAACCGCGAATGGCCACTACCACGTTCGGTTTCGACGATCGATTCGGCGAGGCGATCGAGGTCATCCTGCGACCCGATCGCAATTGCCCGAACCAGTCGTTTGAGCATGTCGGCTTTCATCTTGAGCATCCTCGAACTTGGGGCAGCCGGCCCCATGTCGTGAAAATCTGATTTGGCTGGGCCACTGTGTTGTATTCCCCTCCGTTATCGACGTTCCGGGCTGCTCACCACCGGCAAATGACCCATAGCCATTATATCCTTCCCCCCTTTACGACGCACGTAGCGAGCATGCCATTGTTGCCGAAACACCTCAGATCCGCCATCCGTGCCACTGATCGAAGGGCCTCAAGAAAGCCAGGGAGGTCAGGCTGTGCCTGACACTGCGTTACGATCTGCGTCCTGTCGTCTTCCGGGCAGTTCCATTGCGCTGCGACCTCTGGGATTGTCAGGCACAGTCTGACCTACCGGTGGTTACTCGCATCCGGAACCATGCGTAAGATGTTTTATGATAACGACTTAGAATTCTTTCTCGGAGGTCCGTTTCCCGTTCATAAATTCGGAGTGCCGTAAGTCTTGTGATAGTAATGCTTTGTGAAGACTTTGTCGCGGTGGTCATCGTTCGGGGGAATCACTTTCTGTGTCGTCCGCGCGTCTTGGCGATGTGATGTAACCTATTACATAATAACATGTTACGAATGACTTGCAGGACCCGTCTTCGGCCGGTCGTCGCTTGATTCTGCCGAGGAATAAGGAGGAATAAAGAAGGGCAGGCTACTTTGTTTAACTCTATAGGTCTTTCCGGTAGGTAGCTGCCGCGTGTCAGTGTCGATGTCCCAACTCGCCGTTCGATGTGCCGAGCCGTTTTCGTAGTCCGGTGATGTGCTGTTCGAGTTGGGCCAGGTCGTTGCGGAATTGGTCGATGCGGGTGCATTCGCTTTCGAGTTGGGCGAAGATGTCGTCGGCCGAGGAGGATCGGTTCCATGTTTCGGCCAGGCTGTCGATCTCGCGGCGCAGACCGCGGCGTAGCCGGCCGGTGAACAGCCAGATCAGCAGCAGGCACCAGAGCAGGAGCCAGAAGCCGGCCGACAGATAGAAATCGACCCCATAGACGGCCACCGGGGCGGCGTCCAGCAGGTCGACGGCCAGCCACGAATCGTAGAAGAAGTTCTTTCCGAGGCGAAACAGCAGGACGCCCAGCATGGCGGCGAGGAGCAGCTCGTAGCGCAGTCGGGTGAACCACCCGGTGTGGCGGCGGGCCAGACGTGCCAGTAGCGATTCCAACTCGGTCGAGACGTTGGCGACGAAATCGGTGCCCGCCCGGTCGGCTTCGGCGGCAATCGTGTCGATCGAGGCGACGCGGCGAGAAAAACCGGCCTCGGTCGCGTGGCCGCCGAGTATCAGTGCAGCCGAGCGGAGATCGGCCTGATCCCAACAGCCGGCCACGGCCCGATCGGCACTCTGATCGACCGCCTTCTCCTGGCGATGCCGTTGCCAAGTCCGCGCGCCCTGGACCACACCCCAGAGCGCCATCTGGGCCGGCGTGCGTGCCCGCCACAGCAGTCGGGCGGCCAGCAAACTGCCCAGTCCCTGGAAAACACGCAGCACCAGCGAAAAAGGGCTCAGGCCCCAGCCCGACGCCACTTGGCCGAGTAGCCGATTCTCCCATTGACGACGGCTGGTCAACAGTTCGGACCGCATCTGAGCACTCAATCGGGCGGCCAAGACGGTGCGTTGCTCTTCGATGGCCGTGCCGATCCGACCGACGGGCTCGATCTGTTCGTCGATTCGAGCGCGGCAGCTTGCCAGCGTCTGTTCGACCAGATCGAGGAAATTTGCCCGACGGATCCGAGTGGCTGCCTTGCCGGCCAACTGTCGCGTCAACAGGTCGACCAATGCGGCAAACGGGCCGCGTGGAGCCAGTCCCTCTCGGGCGTCGGCCAGTGCGGCCGGTGAATCGACCAGGAATACTTGCCCGGTCGTGTACTGTTTGCCGAGCACATCGGTCCAGTCCTCGCGAATGTCGTCGTCGACATCGGCATGGGTCTGTACAAAGACCAGTCGGGCCCCGCTGGCGGCCGCGGCCAACTCGTCGGCCACCCGGGCACTGCGATATTTCTGCTGTGTGGTGGTCACCAGCAAGACGTCGCAATGGGGTAGAATCTGCCGCAGCCGAGCGAGATTCGTATCGGCCGACGCCTCCTCGGCCGTGTCCGGATCGGGACAGTCGATCAACACCAGGTCGGCCAGCATGGGCAGATCGAGTTGGATCAGCTCGACGCTCTTCGGATCGATGCCCAACGCCGCGGGCGAGATTTCCGGGCGGCAGATCAGCGTGGGCCGGGTGGTCGTCGGTCGTTGGCGGCCGGTTTTGACGGCCTCGGTGCCCAGCAGGGCGTTGACCAGCGCGCTCTTTCCGGTGCCGCTGCCGCCGAGCGTGGCCACGACCAGCGGCGCATCGAGCCGAATGCGCAAGTCGCCGGCCCGGCCGATCAGCCGTTGCACCATGGCCCGGCATGTCTCGGCCGGCGGCCACGGCGGCGCAGCATCGGCCCAACGCTCCAGGCGTTCGACCAGGGCATCCACTTCCGCCAACAGTTCGAGATGGGCCAGTTCAGGACGTACCATACCCAAAGAATAGCAGACGGTTGCGCTGCGTCCATCGTGGGGTTCGAGTTGGCGGCGCCGGCCGTGTCCCACCGGTCGCCGCCGGTGGGCTTGTTGGGTGCTTATCGCGCGTGGAATGTGTCGACGCACCCCGCTGTGGAGGTGTGTTTCGAAAAAATCTTCCATTCTCTCTCCAGGAAGAGCTACACGTGATCGGCCGAATTCGCTATGCTACCGGAGACGACCGGGCTGTGGGGCTCGGAAAGGAGGCCGTTTGCTCGGGCATTCGTGCCGAGGTAAAGAAGGTCGCGTGTCGTATTCAACGGGAGGGAACCATGGATTTCACACTGCTTATCCTACTCGCTCAAGAGGCTGCTCCGGACTCGGGGCTCTCGACGTTTTGGTACCTCGGCGGTATTGCCGTCGGAGTGATCTTTGCATTGGTCGTGGCGGTGGTTGCCGTGATGTACGGCGGCATCTGGTTCCAGGCCTACATGTCCAACGCAAACGTGAGCATCTACAGCCTGGTCGGAATGAGTTTCCGTCGGGTCAATGCTCGGACGATCGTTCAGGGCAAGATCATGGCCATGCAGGCCGGTATCGGGGCGGAACGCGAGATGGGCATCACGACCCAACGTCTCGAGGCCCATTACCTGGCCGGCGGCAGCGTTCCCAGCGTGATCCGCGCGATCATCGCCGCCCATCGAGCCGACATCGATCTGGATTTCGACCGCGCGGCAGCCATCGACCTGGCCGGCCGTGACGTGCTCGAAGCGGTGCAGACGAGCGTTTATCCAAAGGTGATCGACTGTCCCGATCCGAAACGTTCGCACAGGACGACCCTCTCGGCCATCGCGAAGAACGGCGTCGAGTTGAAGGTTCGTGCCCGGGTGACCGTGCGAACCAACCTCGGGCAGCTGATCGGCGGAGCGACCGAAGAGACGATCATCGCCCGGGTGGGCGAGGGCATCATCACCTCGATCGGCTCGAACGACTCGCATCTGAAGGTGATGGAAAACCCCGACGGCATCTCCAAAGCCGTTCTCGCGCGTGGTCTGGACGCCCAGACGGCCTTCGAGATCGTCTCGATCGACATCGCCGACATCGACGTGGGCCAGAACATCGGTGCCCGACTGCAAGCCGACCAGGCCGAGGCCGACACGCGAGTCGCCCGAGCCAAGGCCGAAGAACGTCGCGCGATGGCCAAAGCGTGGGAACAGGAAATGAAGGCCGCCGTGGCGAAGAATCGTTCGCTGGTCGTCCTGGCCGAAGCCGAAGTTCCGAAAGCCATGGCCGCCGCCTTCCGGGAAGGAAACCTGCAAGGCTCCTCGGGAAGTGGCGGTCTGTCGTAGCCGTTCGAATGCGGCGACGATTGAATTCTTGCGAATCCAGCTACCCGAAACATTGAGCGTCGCAAAGCACTAGCTTCGCCGTCAACGCGAGACGCATCACGTGCTTATACCGTCGACCGAGGGGAAAACATCGGACTGGGGCGCAGGAGTGCGCGTGTCCGACCCGACCGGGTCGCCCGACTCCTGCCCGAGTACTGGCGGCACCTCCGCCGCAGCGTCCTCCGACGGCGTCTCTGTCGGCGTCTCGGCCGGCGTCGGCTCGGCGGCAGTCGGCATCTGCGGTGCGGCTCGCCACTCGTCGATCGGCCGGCCACATGCATCGATCGGCACGCGGTAGCAGGTCACTCGCGGCACGCAACGGGTGTAGGTCACCGGAATTCGCCTGACCACGCATCGCGGGACCTGAACCGTCTCTTGGACGGCCTCCGTGCGGCACACGCGATACGGTCGCTTCTCGACCCGCTCTTCGTAGACCATCCGGCAGGTCGTCACGGGCACCTGGCGAACATGCTCTTCAGTGACCGTGCGGCATACCTTCACCGGCACCTGTCGCTCGACGCGCTCGACCACGCGGCGACGGACCGTATAGGGCACCTGGCGGACATGCTCCTCGGTAACCGTCCGGCAGGTCTGGTACGGCACCTTGCGGACGACCCGTTCCTCGCGATAGGTGCAAACCTGCTCGGGTACTTGGCGCGTGACGACTTTCGGCACGAAGGTGGTTTGCGACACCTGCCGGGCAACGACGTTCGGCTGCCAGACACGTTGCACCTCGTACTGTCCGCGCGGTGTCTGCACCCAATAGAGCCCCGGCCGCTGATAGACGGGAACGCCGCTGGCCGGATCGACCGTGGTGCTGCCCGAGAGCCATTGCAACCGGGTCCGCGGCCAGCCCGGCTTGTAGACCATTTGCTGGGTGTAACAGCCTTGGTCGACGTATTCGGTTCGGCAGGTGGTCACCGGCTGCATCTCGGTGCAGTACTCGGTGCGATAGCGCGTTTCCCAGACCGGTCTTCTGACGGTGTAACAGACCTCGCGCTCGGCCGTTTCCCAGACGGGCCGACTGACCGTGTAACGCTCCTCGCGCTGGGCCGTCTCTTCGACGTAACTCACGCGATCGTAGCTGCAATCGCGCATCTCGGTTTCCCAAACGGGACGACTGACCGTATACCGCTCTTCGCGGTAGCTCGTTTCGACCACGGGCCGGGCGACCGTGTAGCGATATTCGCGCATTTCGGTTTCCCAGACTGGACGATAGGTGGTCACCGTTCGCTCCTCGCAAACCGTTTCGTACTGGAGCCGGTAGGCCGTGACCTGTTGCTGCTCGTAGACGGTGCGATACTCGACCCGATACGACTGGCCCGAGTCGAAGGTAACCTGCGCTGCCGCCGAAGCGGTCCACAAGGCAACCGCGAAGAATCCCCACAGCTTGAGAGGCACGTTCATGGTTGATCCACCTTGCCGGTCTTTGCGACCGGCGAAATCCGATTGACAGTATGGTTTGCGCAGAACCCGAACGTCTCCCGTCTTACCGGGCAATTATGCACCGCCAGACAAGCCGGGTTCTACCCCTTCATATGAATGTGCCTGATAAAAGACGCAACGGCAAATCGAAAATCGCAGATCGACGTACCGAGGCGATCTAAGTTCCGACGGCATGAGGGGTTAAAACTTTTGGAAGAATTTCAAGTTCCCCGGCTCGGTTACCGACGGTAGATTCTCGCTTCACGGCGCATCCCGATGCCAGAAGACGACTTGCGCCGAAAAATCGCCTGACCACTACAATCGGAATCTCTTTCGACTCATAAGTTTCACGGCCGTCGATTGCACGGCGGGAAACGAGGCTTTTCGATACCAACGTTCAGTCGTCGTCTGCCATGGCCGTCAATTGGTGTCGGGCTTCTTCGGCCGTTAGGCGAACTTCCGGGATGTGTAGATAGGGTGCCAGCGAATCGCCCTCGTCGGCATCTTCGGTCTCGGTTCGATCGATTTCCTGCTCCAACGCATCGAGCCACTTGGGCACTTCGAAGCCCGTGCCGGTCGGCTGCTCGGTGAACTGGGCGATCTCCTGCTCCAGTCGCTGGAAACTGGCCGGCTCGCGTCCCGTACGGTGCTGGTCGATTGCCGGGTGAATCAGCGCGCGGAGTTGATCGACCGCCAACGGCTGGACGAAACGTTCGCCCAGACGATCGGCGATGCTGGCCAACCGCATGCCGTATTTGCGGACCAGGCGGGCATAGCGCCGCAGATGATCGGTCGCCGTGCGTCCGGTCTTCTGGGCAACCGCATTGCGCCAGGTCTCGGCCACGTCGATGCGCCCGGACCGCATCAACACTTCGTGAGCCAGCATGACCGGCTGCAGATTCCAGGCCACGCGGTCGTACGTGGCTCGAAGCCGGAGGAAATCCAACAGGGTATAGAGCATCTCGCCACGGTCGGACTGCGTGGTCGTCGTGTTGTAGTCGATGTACTCCGAGTAGTTCTCGACGATGGCTTCGAGGATCATCCCCAGCCACAAAGATGCCTCTTCGGACGAGATTGGCCCGCCCAATTCACTGAGCAGGCGGAACTCCTCCTCCGCGTTGGGCTCTTCCTGCAGCGACTGCAAGTAGGCGTCGGCACCTTGATGGAGAATGCCTCGCAGATTGCCCATGTTCATGAACCTCTGCGTGAACAGGTCGCTCCCATAGTGCTCGACGAACTTTTTCATGTCTGCCCATCGGTGCCGGTCGACCACCGCCTCCATCACCGTAAGCCGCACGCCCTGGCTATGGGTCAACCAACAACGAAGCAGCGCTTCGGTGGCCTGCTCGAGGTAGTCGATGAACCCGTCGGCCGCCGAATCGGCTTCTTCCCAGTCCTGCGAGGAAACGACCAGGCAGCGGATGATCGCCCGACAACCGATGTCGAACATTCGATCGAACTCGGTGACGGACCCCGGACCGGCCGGATGTTCCAACTCCATGTTCTGGACCGTCTCGATCAGTCGGCTTGTTTCGAACAAGAGTCCCAGCCGGGGCAAATAGTTCAACAGCCGCCGGAGGGCTCGCTGGATGTTGCGAGAGGCGACCACGCGTTGCGGATTGCCGCCTCGGGCCAAGGCGATGTAGAGGATCGGTTGTTGCATGAGCCCCTCGAGCAGCGCGTCGAACGTATTCTGAACGCCGGCGGCGTCTCCTCGCATCAGCGCGTGCAGCATCAGCCCGGCCGGCGCCTCCCATGCTTCCGCGCCCTCGTTTTGTCCGTTGCCACCGCTGGGCACCTCGGCCGCTTTGCCGTCGCGCATTGCGGCGAAGATCATTCGAGCTGCGTCGGCCGTTTCCACCGAGGCGGCGATGATCTGCTCCAACAACATCTCCTTGATCGCGCGGCGACGATCGTACTCGACCAGCGCTTCGTGAGTGCCTCGCGGCGGGGGAATCCGATAGCGGTCGACGGTCGCCATCAACTGTGCCAATCCCCGGCGATACGCCGTCGCTTGGGCCAGCCAGCCGGCCAGCGTCTCGTCGCGCCCGCGATCCGTATCGCCGTCGGGCATCGACGCCACGGCAGCCAACTTCCACAGCCCGGCCAACATGGTCAGAAAGTCGAGTCGCCCGAGAATACGTTCGGCCTCGCCGATCAACTCGAATTCGGTCT
Source organism: Thermoguttaceae bacterium (assembly GCA_036447015.1). GTDB lineage: Bacteria > Planctomycetota > Planctomycetia > Pirellulales > Thermoguttaceae > JAZFUB01. The sequence continues at coordinate 7,849 of JAZFUB010000366.1, forward strand.
CCCCCGATCCGGCGTCGAAGACTTCACCCTCGAAACCGTCGTCGGTACTGCCGTGATAGGTCACACCTTCATAGGCCGCATCGAACAGTTCGTCCCAGTCGTCCTCCTGTTCGTCGTCGTCGGTGGTGGCCCGATCGGGCGAATCGCTCCGGGAGAGATCGCCGCCGGAAAGATCATCGCCGGAAAGATCATCGCCCAATTCGAATCGGGGCACCTCCCAATACGTTTCGGCGTTGGCCTCCAGGTAGTCGAGAAACTTCCGTGCCAACGGCCACCGGTCTTCCGGCGGCGGGCGGTCTTGCGCCCGTTGCTTCTGGGGCGACGGTCTCTCCTCGGGTGGGTCGGGACTCCAGAGCTGCTGCATCCAGTGCAGCGCGAGACTATCCAGCGCGTAGTTCTCATCGGCCAAGGAGATTTCGTCGGCCTCGGAGAGCCACTGAACCAACAGCGCCATGGCGGCCACATGATCGGCTTGTTCCAACAACGCCTCGACGACCAGGGCATAGGCCTTGGGGGATCGGAAACTCTCGACATGGCGCCGCCAGAAGGCGATATCGCCTGCCGCCGTGCCGGCATCGTGCCATGCGTGAAGTGCGGCCGCCACATGCCGGGCCGATTCGGCCGTCTCCCGGCCGGAAATCCCCTCGACCGAGCCGACCTCCGTGCTGGCGAACTGATCCCACCACGAGGCCAACCGATCCAGCCCGTCGGCCATCGCCTCCTGCAGAGCGACGCTCCCCGCCGCGGCGGCCTCTTTCTCCAGCCGCACGTGAAGGTCGAACAGTTCGCCGATCACGTCGATCAGTTCGTCGACCCGGTGGTCGTGTACACTGTTCTCCAGCGCCGGAAAAAGGCTGTACTGAGCGCCGAACCCCAGAATGTTCCATGGGTCGACCAATGCGCCACAGCCGATCGCACGGTGCATGATGTCCTCGATTTCCGGAATCAGCCGGGCCGCCCGATCGAGTTGACCGTTCTCGATCTCCTGATGGGCCGTATTCAGACGACAGTGGATGTCGCACTGCATCCGAGCGGAGATGACCGGGACGACGCGGACCTGTCGTGCGGCTGCCTCGGTGTATCCCATCCGGGCAAAAAGCACCGCCAGATGAACGTGTTGTAGCTGCTCCGCTCGACGCCGGGCCAGACACTGGTTGAAATCTTGTCGTGCACCGCCGAACGGCTGACGCAGTTTTTCGGCCTCGGCCCGAAGCCGCTCGGCATGCGGCCCGGAGAACCGACCGATCAGTTCTTCGTAGAACACGTCGCGATAGGTCGCAATGTGCTGCACCAACGTAGCCAGCGTGACCGACGAATCGTGGGCATCGGGCCGATCACCGCTGACGCCGGAGCCCATCAGCATGGTGCCCGCCAACACGGCGGCCGCCTCGAAAAGGACTTCCTCATAGGGTAACTTGCCGCCGGATTCAACACGCTGCATCATCGCGTCGAGGGCAACTTCCTGAAGCACGAACCGCCGACATCGGCCCGAATTGTCCAAATGGCCCAGGTCCCATTGCCCGAAGAGATAGTTCGGCCGCTTGTTCACCGGATGATCGAAATCGTACGCGCGCGGATCGACCGCCAGTTCGTCCAATTGCGCGGGATCGAAGCAGGCCTGGAACAGGAACTCCGGATCGGTCGCTTCGAGAATCTCGATCGCCATCGCAATCAGCGGCTCATAGCGCCCCATGGCCACGCCCACCCCGCGAACGTAGAGCGGAATCGGGCGCACCCATTCGTGCTCATACGGCTGGATCTTTTGCTCGGTCTCCAGGACGGCCACCGGCCGATGGCCCAAGTAGTCGTTCAGCCGGGCCAGCGATCCGCGAACGATCCGATCCGTTTCCTCCCATGGCCCACTCTCCTTCAAGACGGCCTCGCAAACACGACCGACGAAAAGCGGCTGGAACAACTGCTGGTCGGTCTGATGGAAAAGCAGATCACCGTGGTGCCGCCGGTAGGCCGGCAAGACATCGTCGAAGACCAGCCGCAACACGGACTCGGCCTGTTCGACCTGCCGAAAGATGTCGCGACTGCCGTGCAGCCGGACCAAGCCATCCCGCAAGAGCCGGTGGGCGACCGACCAAGTCGGCATCTCGCCTCGATCGGGTTCGACTAAGGCGAAAAGCGCGTTGAATGCCCGTAGAAATTGGGGGTCCGTCGACCCTTCGGAGAAGTTCAGGTAACCGAGGATCTCCTGCACGATATTCAGCCCATCGGCATCCAGATCGTCATATTGCATTCACGCCATCTCCCGGGCTGCGGACATCCAAGGGTCGAGTCGAACGGCCGAATCGGCAATCGAACCACCCCATCCTTTTTCGTTGCCAATGCCCATATTAGGCGTCAGGGCCGATTCGGTCTACCTGCCCTTGGAAAAAGTGCGAGCCGGTGCCCTCAATACCCACCCCAAGCCCACCGACGGCGGTCGGTGGGACCCGCCCACGGCACCCGGTCCCACCGATCGCCGTCGGTGGGCTTGGACAATTGTGTAACGTAGGGGATTCCCGGGCGGCGTTTCCGAGCAAACGTCCGCACTACCCGCGGCGGGGGGCGGGTGATCCGGGGGCCGTGTCTTGCCGAGGTGACCCTGCCGGACTAAGCTACAGATGATCCCAATTCACGCTCGACCAATACGGCACGAAAGGAAAGGCTTGACCATGGAGACACGTTTTTCTCGGAGAACGATCTTCCTGTGGGTTTTGTCCGTTGTTCTCATCGTTGCTCTTCCTGCGCGAATGGGGTTGTGCCAGGCAGTCAAAAGCGATGCAAAGCGGGGTGGCGAGAAGGCCCAGAAGCTGACGGTTGATGTGTCGGGCATGGAAAGTCTCGGGCTTTCTGCGACAGGCTACTCCTGGGGCCAGGCCGTCTGGGGAGAGGCGACGCTGATCGCATCGGATGGGACCGAGACGCGGCTTGTCGACTTGAAGCCTGAGTCGGTCCGCGTGGGATGGGGGAAATTCAGCCTCAACACGGGCCCGGACGGCAAGCCTCTGAAAGTGGCCGACCGACAGTTCGACCATGGCATTTTCGCGCATGCCGATAGCCTCGTTACCTATCGGCTCGACAAGAAGTACAAGACGTTCGAGGCCTGGGTGGGTATCAATGCAACGGCCCACACGCAAGGGCGCGTGGTCTTCGAGATCGGCGACCCGGCGGCACGTCTGCTCGCCGAGCGGAACCGGCAACTGTTGAACTCCTTCACGAAGGAGAACATCGCCGCACTGCGAGGCTCGCTCGAGCGATCGCTTTCCGAGCGAACGGGCGATCCTACCGAAACGAAGAAGCGGCTCGCCCAGCTCGACTCCTGGGAAGAGACTGTCGATGCGATTCGAGAAGGCCTCGGAAAGGGCAACGCCGATGCGGCAAGCAAGGCGGCCGAGTACGCCGACTTCGTGCAAAGCATCTATGCCTCGAAGCTCGATGCGCCGCTGTTGTTCGTCAAGCGGCATCCCTACATGGCCGGTCATATCTACGACGATTACCTCACCTGGCGACCCGGCGGCGGGATCTACGTGATCGAGAATCCGGCCGCTCCGGTCGATCAACAGGTGGTCCGTGCCGTGATCGATCCGAACACGAAGGAAACGCTCGGCGAGGGCGTCTATCGCGATCCGGACATCTCCTACGACGGCAAGCGGGTGCTGTTTGCCTTCAAAGACCAAGTCAACGGAAACACCAGCATCTATGAGATCGGGATCGACGGCACCGGCTTGAGGCGACTCACCGATCCGGGCTGCGACTGTCAGGCGAAGCACGAGCCGCAAGGACTCGTGGGCAAGGGGCAGCACGACATCACGCCCTGCTACCTTCCGGACGATCGCATCGCATTTACGAGCACGCGAACCGGCGGGCTGGTGATGTGTTTCAGCAGCTATATCGACACGCTGCATACGATGAATTCGGATGGAACCGACATCAAGAGCATCTCGGTGAACAACCAGAACGAGTTCGATCCGTCCGTCCTGCCCGACGGACGAATTCTCTACGGACGCTGGGAGTATGTCGACAAG
>JAZFUB010000367.1:0-2780 GCA_036447015.1 Thermoguttaceae bacterium
TAGAACTCGTACAGGAATTACTTCCCTATTTGGCAATGAGCAGTGAGCTTTGAGCTATGAGCAGTGAGAAAGCCCATGACTCAAAGCTCAAAGCTCACTGCTCAAAGCCAACACCCAAGAACTGAATCGGGAAGTTATTCCCGTACGAGTTCTTAGGTCACTTCTCGTCTTTTCTACGCAGCAGCGCGGACCAGGACGATCGGCGGCTCGCCTCCTGGCCGACCACGAGTCCGGATTCTCGGAGCCATTGGAAGTCGAACAGCGACGAATAATCCTCGCGCATGTGGTGTTCGCGGACACCCGGCGGGCCGTCGCGATTCAGCGAGAGGAGCAGGAAAAGCGTGCCCGGCCTCGAGAGCGTGCCGGTCGATTCGACGAAACCGGGTGCGTCGACGTAGCGCACATTGTGGTAGCAACCCCGGTCGAAGATCAATTCGAACGGTTCCAACTCGGGAAGGGCCAGGACGTCGGCCAACACCCAGCGAACGCTGACGCCGGCCTTCTCGGCTTTTGCTTGGGCGATGCCCAGTGCCGTCGGCGCGAGGTCGATTGCCGTGACGTCGAACCCCTTGCCGGCCAGGTAGATGGCGTTGGTGCCCGATCCGCACCCGAGCACCACGGTGCGGCAAGGTCGGATGTCGCCGTTTTCCACCGCCCGTTTCAAGTCGGGTGCCGGCAGGCCCGTGTCCCAAGGCGGCCGTCGACCGTCGCGATAGGCGCGGTCCCACCGTTCGAGTAGCGCGATACCGTCGGGCCCATGAGGCAACACGCCGCAGGGCAAAGGCCGCCGGGCAACGATCTGCTTGCCGTCGACACTTTCGATCGCGATACGGCCCGCACCGGCGTTGGGCGAAGGCAGGCCGAGCCGGAAGACTCGATCCGAGGTGGTGATCGTCAGTTCCAAACGGCCGTCCTTCTCCGTCAGAACCGATTTCGCCGGAGCATCGCCGTTGCCCGTTTGCCGCAATTGAAGCACGTGCAGCAACCGGACGGCGTCCGCGTCGCCCTTCGGTTTCACTTCGACCTGATAGACGGATTCGGACGATCGGCTCGACTGCGTTACCTTGCTGGGCTTTGCCGACACGGGCCAGAGTGTTTCGCACACGAGTTCGCTGTCTCCGACTGTGATATGGAGTTGGCGACCCGTCACCGTCGGCGTCTCTTGGCAGCGAAGCCGCGATCGGACGGAGTCGCCGGACCCGGCCGGTCGCACAACGTCGTCGACCACGACAATCGACGGTTTCAACAGCAGAAAACGCCGGACGAATGCGGGCTGGTCGCCGGGATTCCCTGTGCTGCCTTCATCGCGAAGCATGTCCGACACATCGGCCGTCGCGCAGAGGAAATGGCTGTTCTCCTCGAAAGCGAGCATACGTGCCTGCGGCGGGATCGGATCGCACGGACCGGCCCGTTTGTCCTCTCCGACTAGAATCGTATTGCCGGAGACGAATTGGGCGATCGGAAGGCAAGCGTCAGCCAGTTCGGGAAACTGGGCCGCCCGCGGGGCATCCTGGGCCGGCGTCTCGGGGCGGACCTCGCCGATCAGGCTGCATACCAGCAGAATGGCGAACCAAGGAGCCAGGCATAAAGGAGCCGGGCATAAAGGAGTCGGGCATAAAGGAGTCGGGCACCGCCGTCCTGCCCGTCGCTCCACCATCGAATCCAGTCTTCTGTCGCATACGGTTGCCATCATTGCAAGATTCCCCCTCGAGGTTAACGGTTCTTGGTTTTCGAACACTCTTCGCGCGGCGAGCTTTTTCACTTCTCAGCCGCTGTCCGTGTCCGGGGTGCCGTCCGACAAGATAGCACAAACTGGCAAGAAAATCCAGGAAAGCCGGAAAATCCCGATCCATTGAACCGAACAAATGGCAAACATGCCTGGCAAACCAAAAAAAACCCACGGCGTAAACCGTGGGTTTTTGCGTTCGCAGATCGTAGTTGGCAGCAGGGTCGGCTAGACGCCGGCGGCCTGCAAGGCTTCGGCCTCTTCGCCGAGAATCTTATCGATATCCAAAAGGATGAGCAATTGATCCTCGAGCTTGACCAGGCCCGTGAGGTATTCTCGCCCCAGTCCGGCAACGGTTGGCGGCGGTGGAGCAATTTCGGCATTCGTTATTCGGAGCACTTCGCTCACCGCGTCGACGATAATGCCGATCGTCCGGGTGCCCACGTGGAGCACCATAATGCGACTCTCGCCGGTCAGATCGGTCTCGGGCAGACCGAAACGGGCCCGCAGGTCGATGACCGGGATCACCGTGCTGCGGAGGTTGATCAACCCCTTCACATAGTGTGGGGTTTGGGGAATTCGCGTGATCTCGCCCATGAGAATGATCTCACGGATCTTGGTGATCTCGATCCCATAGGTTTCATCGGCCAGGTGGAAACTGACCAACTGCATCGAGCCGGTTCCTTCCGACATAGCGGCTTCCTGGGCCGTCGTCTCTTGGACAGCGGTCGACATAATTCACCTTTACTTCTAGGAGTTATTCGCCCTGGTAAGAGTGTAGCTTACGTTTGTCAAGGTCAGGCACTCGTTGTGGCTGTCGTATCCGTCTTGAATCGCGATACCAAGTCTCTCAAGGCACCTGCTTGGGCTCCGAGTTCTTCGCTGCTGGAGGCCATTTCTTCGCTGCCGGCGGCGGCCTGCTCGGTGATCTGCGAGATCCCGGTGATGGCCTCGGCGACCTGACCGGCGTTGCTGGCCTGCTCGATGGTGGCCGTGGCGATCTCGGAAATCTTCGACACCGTGGCCCCGACGCCTTCGATGATCTCCTTCAGTG
>JAZFUB010000368.1:0-3209 GCA_036447015.1 Thermoguttaceae bacterium
CAGGGGGAGTACCGGTGCCTCTTCTCTGTTGCCGGGCCGCCATAACTCCAAGACCAAGGACTTCGGCGCATTGATGAGCAGAGAAGAGGCACCGGTACTCCCCCTGTACGTCTCCCAGGTACGCATTAGTGCGATGAGCCAGTTTCCCCCGCTATTCTACCATCGGGCAACGGTTGCTCGCTACGTTTCGCGGAAAAGAATCGCAAATCCGGCGCAACCTGGTGGCATAATGGCCCTATGACCGCCACGGGAAGTCCGCTGCGGCAAGATCGGCCGCCAATTGCATCTGCCGACGTAAGGTTCGGGCCGACTTGCGTTTTCGGGTGCCGTCGCTATGCTCAGGGCTGTGTCATTGTCATTGCGTCGATGTTATTGCGTCGATCTGCCTTTCCTGTTTCCGATGAGAAGGAGCCCACCATGAGAACGGTTGCTTTTGTCGTGATGTTGATCGCCGCCGTCGTTTGCCACTGTGCCGTTTGCCACTGTGCCGCGGCCGAAGACGTGACCACGATCCGAATCACGGACCGCGTCCTCGTCGAAGATGTACAGCGGTTGGGGATCAATCTCGGCGGCGATGCGTACTACTCCGGGGCGGCCTTGGTGAAGAAACGGACGCAACAGAACTTCGAGGGAACGATGTACCGCCAGTGTCACTTCGGGCCCGGCTACGACGAACGGGGCGTTGCCACCTGGTTCACGCCCAGCGACGATTGGCGGCGTTCGATCACGGGCAGCCGATACACGATCCTCTCCGGTCCGGCGAAGTGGACCACCGGCACGGTCAAAGACATCGTCGAGAAGCAGTACCGGCACGAGGGACAGATGAAGCCGTTTGCCTATTTTCTGCTCGACAAGCCGATGGAACTGCCGCAAGAGAACCTCCGCTTGGGGATCATGTTCGAGCGCGACCGGACCCGTGACGGTCAGCTTCGCCGTTTGGACGGCTATTGGACGTCGCTGCAGAATGAGATCTCGATCGGCGACGTGCCGCCGGGGTCCTTCGGCTGCGCGGCGTTGAACCTGAAAGGATCGGCCGGCAAGGCCCACTACCGCTTCGGCACGCACTATCAGCGGTACGGCCAGACGAACGGAACGTGGCAGATGCGATTCTGGGCCAAGGCGAAGAACGGCTCGCCCGAGTTGACGGCCGGTGTCGACGACCGCTACGGTCAGTCCGTAACGCTCAGCCCGTCCGACCGGTGGACGAAGTACGAGAAGGCAATCGTGGTCGACCGCGTTCCCGAGGCGAGCGGTCCCAAAGACAATCCGCACCTGCTGTTCGTTTTCGAGGCGGCCGGCGGCGACGTGCTGGTCGACGACGTGGAGATCTGGATGCAAGGCGACGAGAATCCGACGGCCTTCCGCGACGACTGTGTGGCGATGCTCCGGCGGTTCAAGCCGGGCGTCCTGCGCAAGCTCCAGATGGGCGGCAGCACGATCGAGAACACCATCAGTCCGCCGCTTCAGTCGGTCAGTTACGCCAGTCAGCCGAGCGCCAAGATGGGGCCCTACGAGTCGCATTCCCGCGACCCTTACAGTCTGCACGAGATGTACGAACTGTGCGAGCATCTCGGTTGCGACCCCTGGTACTGCCTGCCGGGCACGCTGACGCGCGAGGAGATGCAACAGCTGATGGAGTATCTCGGCGCCTCGGCGGACGTGGGCTTTGGGCGTCGCCGCGGGGAACTGGGGCACCCCCGGCCGTGGACCGAAGTGTTCGACCGTATCCACGTCGAGTTCGGCAACGAGGCATGGAACAACGCTTCGTCCTACAAGTGCGGCGGATTCAACGGCCCGGACTACTGGCAGGACCTGATCCAAACGGCCAAACGATCGCCGCACTACCGGGCCAACGTCGTCTTTCACGCGGCGGGCCAGGCCTCCTACGCAGGCCGAAACGAAGGCATCATGAACGACTGCCCCAGTGCCGACCGTTTCAGTGTCGCCCCGTACATCATCCAGAGGTTTTCCGAGGAAGAAGTCGCGGACCACTACGACACCGACGACAAGCTGTTTCGCTGGGCGTTCGCCTGGCCGATGCGGCGCTCGCGCGACCCGAGCGGGGCCATGTTCCAGAATCATGAGTTGGCCGAGAAGGCCGGCATGGAGCTGTCGATCTACGAGGTCAACCACCACATCACGCACGGCACGGGCCCGCTCGAACCGCGCAACAAGCTGGTCACCTCGATCGGCGGCGGAGTGAACGTGGCCAACAACATGCTGCTGATGCTCAAGGAACATCACCTGCGCACCCAGGCTCTCTTCTCGTTGGCACAGCACAGCTACAATGCCCAGGGCATCGGACCGGTGCGTCTCTGGGGCACGGCCCTCTGCATGCGCGCGGGTAAGCAGCGCTACCGGCCCACGTTTCTCGCCTGCGCCACGGCCAACCAGGTGATCGGCGGCGACCTGGTCGAAACGGTGCATAGCGGCGAGCAGCCGACGTTCGAGGCGACCGGCGTCTTCTCCTCGCGCGAAGGCGTCGAAACGATCCGCGACCTGCCGGTGATCCAGAGCTATGCGTTCGCCGAGGGCAACCGCCGAGGGCTTGTTCTGGTGAGTCTCGATACGTCGAAGCCCCATCCGGTCGCTGTTGCGTTTGACGGCACGGTAACCGGCGGCAAAGCACGGCAGTGGCTACTGACCGCCGAGAAGATCGCGGCCAACAACGAGTTCGAATCGCCCCGGCCACAGGTTCGCGTCACCGAGCGGACGCTGACCGATTTCCAAAGTGGAGCGAGGCTCAACCTGCCGCCGTTTTCAATGCTGGCCGTCTCTTGGGAAACCGACTGACCGACGCCCGGTACCCCCGGGTGGCACCGATGATTTTGCGGAGAAAGCTATGCCACTTCTATAGCTTGTTCGCAAAATCGTCGGTGTTGCGTAGCAACGGGAGGATTGTATTGTCTGCCGGCCGATGGGATAATGCCGAGATGGTGAAACGTCGGATCTACGATGACGAGTTGCATGCCCAGTTCGTCACGTTCTCATGCTATCGCCGTCGCCGGTTGCTCGATCACCCTCGGGCAAGGCAGGTTGTCATGGACGTGCTGACCGATGAACTACGTAAACGCAAAGGCATCTGCTGAAACTCGACTACATGCACATGAACCCGGTTCGAGCGAACCTGGTGCAACGAGCCTGCGAGTGGCGTTGGAGTTCGGCCCGATACTATCAGCAGGCCAAGTCGGTGGGCGTGCCGCTCGGAT
>JAZFUB010000369.1:0-12314 GCA_036447015.1 Thermoguttaceae bacterium
GGGCGCTGGCTTATCCGACGTCGATTGTCGGGTTCGCACCGCCCCATAGTCGTTGTTCGCTCCGCTAACAACGACTATGGGTCAGCCTGCTCTTCCCGATCGGCCACGTACTGGTTGTGCAGTTTCAGACGCATGTACATTTGCAGCGGCACATGCGGACGGAGTTGCCACTGGGGCTCGTTCTTCTCACGCGGGAAAGGCATGTAAGTATACTGTTGCCCCGGCGGTTGCGCGTAATTGTACTTGAGAAAGAGATCTGCCATCACCGGTTGCATGATGATCAGCGGAGCAGTCGGCCCTTCCGGCGTTTCGGCATACCAACCAATCCTTGTGAAATGGCGCAGATACCACGGCAGGGGCCAATGATCGGCGTCGGGGCACAGCACTTGGATGTGCATGTCACGGCCGTCCGGATGCAATCGGGCGATCTCTTCCACGCGCTGACACAACACGGGCACATCGTTGGTGGTATGGGAATAGACGTACGGATTCTTGGGATCCTCGAAGGCGACGAAACTGGCCCGATGGGCCTGCCACGCCAGGTGACCGACCGCCGCGATCAAGAGCATGACGACCAAACTCTTCGAGACGCGCTGCGGCGCCACGCGGATCAGCACGGCCGCACCAACGCCCGCCAGAAGAATCATCCCGTGCAAAAACCCCAGGGCACACCAGGGCGTCTTGTATGGTAGGGCGGAGTAGATCAGCGTCATCAGAACAGTGTAGACGCCCAGCAGCCGCACCATGGGAACATGGACCCGACCGGTTTCCTTGTCGAACCCCTTGCCCATCGCCCCGGCGATCAGCCCGACCAGGGCCAATAGGGCAATCGAGAGTTCCGTCCACAGGGATCCTATCCACACGCGACCTTCGCCCCGGTCGAACCAGAACAGATGGCTCAGATAGTAGTGCCACGGATAGACATGCCGCCCGACGCTCCCTTCACCCGACGACCGCCCAAGGTAAACGAAATAGGTCGTCATCGAGTCGACGATGCCCCCAGGGTTGGCAAAGAACGAAGAGAAGAACATCATCGAAACACCTGCGGCCACCAGAAGCACAACCAGCGCCGACAGGCACCCTATCCAGATGCGCCCTCCAAAACAGTCAGCCAGAAACTGCAGTTCCCGTTCGCGATGGAAAGCGACGGCCAGGCGGAGTCCGAAATAGACCGCCACAGGAAACACGATGCAGAAGATCGCGATCACGCACGTCTCTTTGCTCGCATGCATCATCCCTAGGCAGACGCCCAGCGCTGCCAGCCAAACGCAAGACATGAATCGAGACTTTGCCGGTTCCGTGCGAAAAAGGTGTCCGTCCGGTTTGACGGCAATGAGATGGGGGCGGTCCCGATCGGTGCCAAAAAGGTGTCTGACACCTTTTATTCCGGCAATGATTGCGCCGAAGGTGAACGTGATCAGCAGCATTTCTTGGATGTAGTAGCGGCTGTAGAAGACCATTGCCGGCGAAACGGCCGTGAAGACTGCGGCCCAGAGGATCGCCGCCGTGCCCAGTTCGTTGCGCAATAGCCAGACGAGTCCGATCAGGGCGATGCCGAAAACGGCCGGCAATAGGCGAAGATCGGTCTCCGTGATCTCGGTGAGTTGCTCCTTTCCCGTCATGTAAGCGATCGGAAGCGTGAGGTAATTCAGACTCGGGCCGTGGTATTCCTTGGGGTCGTAGACGTAGTCGTCGTCTTCCAGGAGTCGGCCGAACTTGATGGCGTGGACCGCTTCGTCGCAGTGCATGGGGCGGTTGCCCAGGTCGGTCAGCCGAAACGCCGCGCCGAACGCAACGACCGCGACCAACGCCGTCAGCGCAAGCAAAGATGCCAGGAACCGCTGCGGCCAAGCGGCCCTCGGGTCGCCTCGCAGGAAAGATCCTGACATCTTCTTGTCACCACTTTTGCGATTGTCGTCCGTCATTTCAACCGGCGGGCTTGCCGAAGACCTCGACTTCGGTGTAGTGGTTCTTCGCGTCGAGCGTGCTGCCGTTGCTGTACAGGCGGACGTAACGGCCCTCGAAGCCTCGGCAATCGATCAGGTTGCCTTCGGACGTTTCGACGTAGCCCATGTCCGACCCCACGCCCATCCCGGACGAGTTGTCGTAGTCGTTGTTGAACACGACTTGCCCGTCGATGAAGTCGGGATCGTCGCCGACCTCGACGATGACGTCGCGATAGACACGTGCATCGGCGTGGTTGTGCCAGACGAGCACGGCATAGACGGTCGCCTTTTCGCCCAGATCGATCTGGACCCACTCCGTGCCCGGGCGCAATTCAAGGTAGCCGAAGTCCGAAGCTTCCTTGTCGCCGTCGGTGACGAAATCGGTCTCGCCGCTGGGTGGCGCAGGGTCGCTGCAGATGGCCGGTTTGCCGATGGCCAGGTTGATCGTGCCCTCGGGAGCCAGGAACGGCCCACGTGGTCTTCCGAGCGGCTTTGCGACGTTCGGCTCATTCAGCGGCACGGGCGTTCCGCGAAAAGCGGGGGCCGGAAGTTCGATGTCGATCGGAACCAGATTCCCCAAGGCAATCGGCGTGACGGACTCGATCGGCTCAACGGGCTCGATCGGCGGCGTCGGCAGGCCGGGAATCTCCTCGACGATTTCCATGGCCGGCGCCGTCGTGACGGCGGGCCCGCTCGTGGTGGCCGGATAGACGGTCGTCGTCGGTGTCGGTTTCGTGCAACCGGCGACCGAGACAACGACAACCAGACTCAGTGCCCACGCAACATGGGCCGTGTATTGAAAACTCCTCACCGTTATTTCTCCTGAAAACTGTTTGGTTTCATCTCTCTGCGGATCCTCTTTGCGGATTCGGGGCCTACAGTGCCCCCAAAACCTTCTGGGCACGCTCTCGAACCGGTTGGCTCTTGACCTTGTCGAGCACACTTCCGATCGCCGAGCGGATCGCCGCCTTGTCGCCGTCTTCGATCTTCTCGGCAATCGCCACGACCGCACGCCCGGCGTCCTCCTGCAACGTCGAATCGTCCACTGCTGCCACAGCAAGGGCCAGTGCCTCGGGCGATCCAATGCCGCCGAGCACACCGACTACCAATCGCTTCTCTTGCGATCGCTTGGCGAGGTTCATCGTCTGGGTCAGCAATTCCAGGTCGGCCGGTTTGTCTTCCAGCGGGCTTCCCAGGCGAACCATTCCGCGCAGAGCGAGCACCTGCCGACGCAGGCTTTCGGACGTTTTGGCGATTTCCACCAGATGCGGACCGGCCGCCGCATCGGGCCATGCCGCGAGCATCCTGACGGCCTCGTCGGCGACGGACTCGTCTTCGTCCTCCAAAGCGGCCACGATCGTGTCGAGTGCATTGGAACCGCCGGCCCGAGTGATGGCACGCAACAAAGTGATGCGGGCTGCCGGTTTTGCACCGTCGATGCCCGCGATCAGGGCGTCGGCACATGCCTGACCTTCGCGGCTGCAAACGGCCAACAATGCCAACTCGGCCTTGCGAACTTCCACTTCGTCGCCGGCCGCTTTCAGCGCATCGATCACACCCGGGACGTTGCCCACGTCGGCCAAGTACCTCAGGGCCTCCAAGGCGGCCAGACGGACGGCCGCGTCGGAATCGGCTGCACTCTCGAGCACGGTCTCCACGGTATCTTTGGCATTTCGGGCAGCCAGAACGCCGAGCAGTTCGACACGAACGGCGGGCTCACCCTTTTCCAACTCGGTCAGCACGGCCCCGTTGATCAGCTCGCCTCGCAGTCGGACGAGGCTTTCGCGAGCGGCCGTCTTTTCCAGTGCGGCCTCGGTGCCGACCTTTGCGGCCAACAGCGCGACGTCGCCCTCGTTGCCCAGCGCACCGATCGCTCGGATCGCCGCGGCGCGGACCGACTCTTCTTCGCTGTTTTCGAGCCGATCCATGATCGCAGGTCTCGCGGCCTGGTCCTGCCGATCGCCCAGTGCTTCGAGCAGGCCGGCCTGTCCGCTGGCCGTGAGGGTTGGCAGAAGTTCGGCGAATTTCTTCGTCGCTGCCTCGCCGGGCACTTCTTCCCGGACCTGTTGGAGTCCCAACGCCCGCATATCGCGGTCCGAGTCGTTGACCAACTCGAGAATCATCTGAACCAACGGATCGCTGTCGTCGTCCTGGGCCTGGACGAAACCGACAACCGAGCCGAGCAGCCCGAGGCCCAACAGCAATGGCATGGCCCCCATTCTGTACATTCCTTTCGAAGTCAACGAATGTCCTCCTTCTTCCTTAGGGATGGCTTTTTGTCGAACGTTTAGCGGGCGGGCTCAAGCCAAAACGCGCCGGGCAAGCCCGGCCGCTAAACGTTGGATGGCGGAGTGGGTGCGATGTTTCACGCTTGCGTGAAGACATCAGGGAATTCGATTCGCATAGCCACCTTCCAAGCCCACCGGCTGCGTCCGGTGGGACTGACCGAGTGCGTACGCCCGGTCCCACCGGACGCAGCCGGTGGGCTTGGAAGGTGGCGTAACGGAATTCCCGGACAGGCGACCCCCACGAACCGATGTCCGTGGGGGCGCCGAGTTTCCATGCAGCGTAACGGTTCGACCGTTACCGGCCGCGTCTATTTCTTGCTCGTTGCGGCCAGCATTCCACGTGTCGCGGCGAGACGCACGTGCTTCGGCTGGTCCGACTTGATCAGGGATCTGTAGATCAACAGGGCGTCGGTCTTTTTGCCGTCGGCCAAGAGTTGCTCGGCGCAGGCCAGGTAGGCGTCGGCGGCCGCCAACTTCAGTTCTTTGGGAGCCTTCGCTTGGAACGCGCCAATCGCCTTGGCCGCGTCGGCACTGCCGATCTTACCCAGCGCGGCGGCAGCGGCGCTGGCGATGCCTTTGTCGGAATCGCCAAGCAGGGCGACCAGGGCGGCGGTGCTCTCGGCGTCGCGTCGAACGCCCAACGAGTTGATCACGCCGACCTTCAGCGGACCCTTGACGTTCGGCAGGGCACCGCGAATCGCGGCGATCGCCTCGGGGGCCGAGATCCGCTCCAGGGCGTATCGGGCCATGTGCGAGAGTTTCTCGTCGCCCAACAGGGTCGCGATCGCAGGGACCGAGTCGGCCGCGGCGATCAGGCTCAGTTGACGGCAGGCATAATCCTTGGCCGCCTGGGGGGCGCTCGACGTGAGCACGGCGGTCAGCTTGGCGGACAGCGCCTTCTGAGTGGCTGCATCGTCGTGCGAGGCGACCACGGCCGCATCGAGTGCACTCAACAGCGCCCGATCCTGTCCCCACTCGTAAGTGTTCAGCGCTTCGAGCGACTTGTCGAGGGCTTCATCGGCACTGGCCGTCTGCATCGACAGTCCCAGCAGCAGGGCGACTATCAGTAGGCCGGTCATCACGTTCGTTCTTTTCGACATCACATTCTCCTAGTTCACGGTGGTGTAGATGGAAGTCATTATGGTCGAGATTCGTGGATGGGGATAGTCCCCACGGGATCGGCCGTCTAGAGTCGCCACGGCCCTCGCATCGGTCGCCAGGTCATCCGGTTGGCCTCGTCGTCGCCGGGAAACTCTTCGGCCACCGGATCCCATCGCAACGGTCGCTGGAGTTCGTAGGCGATATTACCCAAATGGCAGACGGTGGCCACCCGATGGGCGTAGGTTACGTCGCGGAACGGCTTTTCCCGGGTTTTGACGCAGTGCAGGAAGTCGCCCGGCAGGTTGTTCGCGGGTCCCTTGTAGCCGCGATCGAGCAGTTTCGTTGGGGGCTCCCACGTCAGCCCCGGCACGTTGCCCTCGGCCGCTTCGTACTTGGGTCCGCCACCGCCGACGAGCAGTTCGACGCCGCACTCGAACTTGTAGGTGAGATACTTGACGTCTTTTCCGTCGGGCGGAACGATCTCGGTCGGGCCGGTTTCGTCGAGTCCCATGGCGAACATGACGCCGCCGAATTTGTGTCCACCCCAATCGGTCATCATGCCGCCCGAGTAGTCGTACCAGGTGCGGAACCCTTTGCCGCCGAGCCCATAGGACCTGCCGCAACGGAACGCATTGTACGGTGCCCAGGGCGCGGGTCCCAGCCACAGGTCCCAATCGATATTCTCGTCCATCGGTTCGCCGGGCAGGTTGCAGTGCCGCGGCGGACCGCCCGGGGTGGCATAACATCGGTGGATTTGGCCCAGCTCGCCGGCCTGGACCTTTCGGGCGGTTTTGCCGTAATCGCCCAACACGCGTTGGCTGCCGCAGGAGAAGACTCGCCCGTAGCGTTGGGCCGCGTCGACCATTGCGCGGCCTTCGACGATCGTCAGCGAGAGCGGTTTCTCGCAGAAGACGTCCTTGCCCTTCTTCATGGCCATGACCGAGACCAACGCGTGCCAGTGGTCGGGCGTGCCGCACAGGATCGTGTCGATATCGTCGCGGTCGATCACTTCGCGGAAGTCGACGTACTCGGCACAATCTTCGTTGCCGTATCTCCCGTCGACCTGTTTCTTGGCACCCTCTCGGGTGTCGGTCTTGACGTCGCAGACGGCGACGACCTGGATTTCCTTGAACCCGAGAAAACCGCCCAGGTCGCCCCGGCCTCGGCCACCCATGCCGATACCGGCCATGACGATCCGTTCGCTGGCGGCCGGTCGGTCTTCCAGCCCCAAGGCGGTCGAGTTGACGATATACGGCGCGGCGACGGCCGCGGCCGCGGTTCCAAGGAATTCTCTCCGCGTGGAACCCGTTGACTTTCGTTTCATTGCTAGGTTTCTCCTAAGCTGTTAGTGACGGTAATCCTTACGCATCACATCCATGGTAGGGTGCGTCTGGACGCACCACTTTGAAATCGGAAGTTATTGGCAGTTCATGGTGCGTCCAGACGCACCCTACTTCTCTCTAAATGGCCCAAGGCTCGCGCCATGCCCGGCTGAGCATTCGCGTGCCCTCTTCGTCGCCGATGATCTTCTCCTGGATCGGATCCCAGTTGATGGTCCGGCCCGTTCGGATGGCGATATCCGAGATGTGGCTGATCGCGTCGCTGCGCACCGCGTCGTCGATATTGCTGACGGCGTCCTGGCGTTGCTTCACCGATTCGGCAAAGTTCGCGCCGTGGTGACCGCTAAGCGGCAGATGTACATCGTTCGGTTTCAGTTGGATATCCAACAGCGAAGCGGGCTCGGCCTTGATGCCGCCTCGGGAGATCCCGATCCAGCCTTCGGTGCCGGTAAACTGGGTGTAGTTGCCCCCCGGGCGGAACTCCATCTTCACGCCGTTTGCGAAGCGGATGTTCACGTCCCAACTCGTGACCACACTGTTGCGACCCGTCTGGGGAATCACGCCCGTGCCTTCGACCTGCCAGTTGCCGGCCAGATGCGTGTCGTAGCCCCACTGGAGGATATCCAGCGGATGGGCACCCCAACCGGCGATAAAACCGATCGCGTAGTTGTAGTCATGCCACCAGCCGCCGCCACCGGTCGACTGCCCACAATACGGACGCCACGGCGCGGGGCCGAGCCACATGTCGTAGTCCAGTCCGTCGGGCACCGGTTGCGGCGTGCCGGAGCCGCCCGCGCTGCTGCCCGGCGCGATCACGAGGATTTCCTTGACCTCGCCGATATAGCCGCTACGGACCAATTCGCAACCGAAGCGGCAATGGGCGCTGGAACGCTGCTGGGTGCCGTATTGGAACACTCGATCGTAGCGGCGGATCGCATCGCGGCAGATCTGGTCCTCTCGAAAACAGACGCCCAGCGGTTTCTCGCAATAGACGTCCTTGCCCGCCTTGGCGGCAGCCACCGTATGATGAACGTGCCAGCAGTCGGTCGAAGCGACACAGACGGCATCGATGTCGTCGCGCAGCAACATGTCGCGGAAATCGGCGTAGGCCTTGCAGCCGG
The DNA here is from genome assembly GCA_036447015.1 of Thermoguttaceae bacterium. GTDB lineage: Bacteria > Planctomycetota > Planctomycetia > Pirellulales > Thermoguttaceae > JAZFUB01. Next base: position 7,797 of record JAZFUB010000369.1, read on the forward strand.
TCTTCTCGGCCCATTTGTCGCGACGGTCTTTCCACACGTCGCAGGCCGCGACGACCTGGCCGCCGACGGCGCCGATGGCACTGCCGCGCCCGCCGCAACCGATCTTGCCGACCGTGACCCGTTCGCTGGCCGGGTCGACACCTTGCGCACCCAGGGCGTTCGAGGTGATCACATACGGCGCGGCAGCCGTCGCGGCGGCGGTCTTCAAAAACCGGCGCCGCGAAGAAACAATCGAATTCTCTTTCATTGCGTTGCGTCTCCTAATGTTAGACACGCGTAGGGTGGGCACCGCCCACCATGGGATTGCCGTTTTTCCTTGATTCTTGGTGGGCAGTGCCCACCCTACGAGTTGCACAAAACTGTCTTTCGATAAAGCCTAGTATTGCCACGGCGGACGCATTGTCCGGCTGAGTTTTCGGTCGGCCATCGGATCGTTGATGAATTTCTCCGCCTTTGGATCGAAGGTCAACTTGCGGCCCAGTTCCTGACAGATGTTTGCGATCTGGCAGGTCGAGTTGGCTCGATGGGCCCCTTCGGCCGGTGCGATCGGGCGGCGTCGCGTTTTGACGCAGTCGAGGAAGTTGCGAACGTGGTTCGACTGCGGATAGCCCTTGCCGAACTTGTGGTCGGCCAGAAGCGACTTCGGCTCGGCTTCCATGTTGCCGTCGTCGTCGACGTAGACCATACCTTCGGTCCCGACGAACCGGACGTGCAAGGGCCACTTGCCGGCCTCGAAGACCAGTTTCACACCGTTGGCGTAATGGCCGATGATGGTTCCCTCGGCCGGCTCGAACTCGACGGGCGTCGTGTCGTCGGCATTGTTGGCCCATTGGCACAGGTCGGCCGTGTGGCTCCCCCATTCGGTGATCATGCCGCCGGAGAAGTCGAGTTGGGTCATCCAGAACCCGCGCGACATATACTTCGGGTTGTAGGGACGCCAGGCCGCCGGGCCAAGCCACATGTCCCAGTCGGCAACGTCCTTGTCCGGCTCCGGCTCGGGGGGCAGCGTGGTGTAGGGAGCATACTTGAACCACTCGGGCGGGGCCTTCTCGGCGTAGACGGTTTTCAGTTCGCCCAATTTGCCGGACTGGGCCAGTTGCACGGCGAACGCAAACCGCGGCACGCTCCGCCGTTGGGTGCCGCACTGGAAGACCGTGCCGTAACGCTCCATCGTATCGCTGAGCGCCCTTCCCTCGGCCACGGCCACCGACATCGGTTTCTCGCAGTACATGTCCTTGCCGGCCTTGGCTGCATGGATGGCCGCCGTCGAGTGCCAGTTGTCGCCGGTGGCGATCAGCACGGCGTCGATGTCCTTGCGGGCCAACAGATCGCGGAAATCGCGGTAGGTCGTACAGTCGGTGTTGCCGTTGGTCCCGTCGACCCGCTTCTTGCCGGCGTCGCGTTTCTTGCCGACGCAGTCGCAAACGGCCAGCATCTGGACATCGGCATTCGACAGCAGGGCCCCCATGTCGCTGTTGCCCCGACCGCCCAATCCGATCGTGCCCATGGTGATCCGGTTGCTGGCCGCCGGTTTTTCACCCTGTCCCAGGGCCGTCGAGGTAATCACATAAGGGGCCGCAAACGCGGCACTCGCACGCCGCACGAAATCGCGGCGTGATAGGTTGTTATTCGCCATCAGGGTTTCTCCTTCCGTTGGTATCTATGTAGGGTGCGTCTGGACGCACCATTTTGAAATCAGAACTTGGATGGCAGTTCATGGTGCGTCCAGACGCACCCTACATTTTTCTACAACCCCCACGGTTCGCGCATCGCGACGCTTCGCATCCGGTTGGCCTGCTCGTCGTCGACGAACTCCTCGAGGTCGGGGTTCCATCGAAGCTTGCGGCCCAGTTCCATCGCGATGTTGCCGAGATGGCTGACCGAACAGCAGCGATGGCCGATCTCGGCGGGGAAGTAGGGGTCGCGGCGGCTCTTCACGCAATCGAGGAAGTTGCGATGCTCGCCGCCGGCACACGTGTACAGTTTGGTCTCGTCCGGCCCGATGACCGTGTTGAGGATCTCGTCGGAACTGGCCTTCAGCGGTGCCCGCCAACCGCCGTTGCCGACCCAGCCCTCGGAACCTTCGAACCGCAGGCCGGTGCCGCCGCTGTCGACGTGCAGTTCGACGCCGTTGGCATAGTGGTAGGTGAGATGATATTCATGGAACGTATCGTACAGCCCGTTGGCATGCCGCTTGCCGGTCCCCTCGATTTCGATCGGGCCGGTTCGCTCGGTGTCGGCCGCCAGTTGGACCGTATCGAGTTGATGGGCGCCCCAGTCGGTCAGTTGCCCGCCCGAGTAGTCGCGATTCCACCGCCAATGGAACATGTGCAGCCCGGTGCGGAACGGTTTCCAGATCGCGGGCCCCAGCCACATATCCCAATCGAAGCCGTCGGGTACCGGTTTGGGGTTCGGATCGCCCGGGTTGCCCGGGCCGGCGGGCAGTTGGACGTAGACCTTTTCGAGTTTGCCGATCCGCCCGTTGCGAACCAACTCGGCCATACGATGGTAGAGGGCGACCGACCGGTCCTCGGTCGATAGCTGGAAGACGGCCCCGTAGCGCTCGACCGTATCGGCCAGGACACGGCCCTCGGCGATCGAACGCGTCGGTTTCTCGCAAATCACGTCCTTGCCCGAGCGAATGGCCGCCAGCGAAATGGGCACGTGCCACTGATCGGGCGTCGAGATCATCACGGCGTCGACGTCGTCGCGAGCAACCACCTCGCGCCAGTCCTGGGTCGTCTGGCACGTGAAATCGTCACCCCGTTTCTTTCGTACGGTCTGCGTCGCGATGTTGATCTGCCGCGTGTCGACGTCGCACAGTGCAACCGGCTCGGCATCCGCTTGGCCGAGGAACATGTTCAGGTTGCGCCCGATGCCGTGTCCGCCGACGCCGATGAACCCGACCGTAATCCGATCGCTCGCGGGCACCGTATCGGCAGCTCCGAGAGCATTGGACGTGATCACATAGGGGGCCATGGCGACGGATCCGGCCGTCGCGGCCCTTTTGACGAACTGTCGCCGGTTACAGCGCTGTTTGTTCGGTTCGGACATCGATCACACTCCTTTCGTGAAACGTCAACCTGTTGTTACAATTGCCACGGGTCGCGCATGGCACGCGTTAGCATTCGGGCGGCCTCGGGGTCGCCCATGATCTGTTCCTTGGCCGGATCCCATTGGATCTTTCGGCCCGCACGGATCGCAATGTCGGAGATGTGGCTGATCGTGTCGCTGCGCACCGCATCGTCGATGTGGGCAACCGGCGTGCGTCGGGTTCGCACGCACTCGATGAAGTTTCGCTCTTGGCCGTCGCTGACGGGCAACCGAACATCGTCCGGCCCCAAGGGCTTGTCGGCGAGTAGTGCCGGCTCGCACATCATGTTCGCGTAGTAGACGGCGATCCAACCTTCGGTTCCGATCAACTGCGCGTAGTTGCCGAGCTTCGCAAGAAGGGGGTCCTCTTCGGTCTCGACGCCGACGGCGAAGAACTTCATTTTCACGCCGTTGTCGAATTGGAAATCGACGTTCCAGTCACACACGGCATCGTTGCAGCCCTTGGTATCGATCAGGCCGGTTCCTTCGACCTCCCAGGGGCCGGTCAGGTGGGTGTCGTAGGCCCATTGCAGCAAGTCCAACGGATGGGCCGCCCAACCGGCGATGAACCCCAGGGCATAGTCGCGGACATGATACCAGCTTGGGCCGTTGTTCGGACAGCCCGAGTAGGGACGCCACGGTGCCGGGCCGAGCCACAGGCCGTAATTCAGCCCCTCGGGGACCGGCTTGGGATCGCGCGAGCCGCCGGGCCGACTGTTGGGGGATTTGACGCGAATCTCGCGGATCTCGCCGATCCGACCGTTGCGGACCAGTTCGCACCCGAAACGGCAGGCCGCCGCCGCCCGGGCCTCGGTGCCGTATTGGAACACGCGGTCGTAACGCTTGACGGCCTCGCGGCAGAGTTGGTCCTGGGCCAGGCTGATGCCGAGCGGCTTTTCGACCGACACGTCCTTGCCCGCCTTGACGGCCGCGATGGCCATCGGCACATGCCAATGGTCGGGGCTGGCGATACCGACCGCGTCGATGTCGTCTCGGCCGATCACCTCGCGAAAGTCGACGTACGTTTTACAGTCGCTGTTCTTGTACTTGGCGTCGATCGTCTGCTTGGCCCGATCGCGGACGTGCTGCCAAACATCGCAGACGGCCACGACCTGGGCGTCGGCACACGTGAGTTGTTCACGGATATTCACCATGCCCCGAGGACCGGTGCCCAGGTATCCGATCACAACCCGTTCGCTCGCCGCCGCTTGCTCGTCGCGTCCCAAAGCAGAGGCGGGAACAACGACCGGAGCAACCGCCGCCGCTACGGCAGTCGTCCGAAGAAACCCACGTCGCGTCAAAGTCGGTCTATCGCTCATAACACTCTCCTATCAGAGTCGTTCTCGTACTCAGCAACAGGCAGGCTGATGGGATGGGGTGGCTGGGGTCGAGCGTCGGGGGCCCCCCGAAGGCAAACAACAGGGG
>JAZFUB010000370.1:0-10742 GCA_036447015.1 Thermoguttaceae bacterium
CGTTCGCAGGTGTTTCCTTTTCGTCGTCGCTGAGCAGGGCGGCCGTCTTGATGAAATCCTCGGCCATCAGCGTATGCTCCGGGCCGTTGTCCACCTGGAAGACGATCCCCGACTTGCTCAGCCCGAAGTCGTCGTCGGCACGGATCTCCATCAGGACTTCGGCGATCGGATGCACTTCCAACGCCTCGGCCGGGCCCTGGAAGCGAACGTGCGGCGGCAAGTCGGGCCGTACGTAAACCTGGTAACGATTCGGCCTCAGCGGCAGCCCGTCACGCGGGGTGGCCACGATCGAGTAATCCTTGCTCTCGGTGAAACTTAGACGTGCGGCCAGTGACGTCCCGTCAACGGCCATCGCGATCCGCTCCGTGGGCGGCTCGGTATTCTCATCATCGAGACTCGGCGGATCGCTGAGAACCAGAAACGCTTCGCTACAGGGTCGGCTGAGCGTGATCTGGAAGTCGACGTCGGTCCCTTCGATCACTTCCAGGTCGCCGCCTTCGACGGTGCTCGGCTCCACGCCCGTGTAGGCGGGCGGGGTCAGCGCGGCCTCGAACTTATCGATCGCCAGCGGATAGCGAACGCCGACCCGGTAGATATCACTTTCGGCCGGGCCGGCAACGACGCGATACTCGATCGGATGCAGGAGCTTTTCGACCGTCGTTTCATGCAAGGCCACATTGCCGGCAGGACGCTCGGCTTCCGCCAGCGGCAGTTCCCGTCGCTCCCAGGCACCGCCGGGCGGGTCGGCCGGCCGCGAATAGACGACCACCCGCCGATCGACCCGGCCGGTAAGCTTCAGCGACAACGTCGCGTCGTCGCCCTGGTCGACCAACAGGTTGCCCGAGGTAACCTCCAACTCCGTATATGGCCGGTCGCTGAGCAACGCCCGGCAGACGGCCAGCCGCGACTGCTGGTCGAGCACGATCGCGCCGAGAAGAAGCAGGATGGCCATGCCGGCCACCGCGGCGGCGATGGCCGTCTTGCGCCGGGGAACCATCGCACGCAGATCGAGCGGCCGGGCCGTCGTCTCGGTCTCTTCTTCCAGGGCGGTGACCAGGGTCGGGGCCACGCCTTCGGCCTTGACGTCCTGCTCTGCGCGTCCGGAGAATTCGACGACCGTGCGTACCCGCTGGCCGAGTTGGGGAAAGCGTTGTTCGACCTCGATGGCCGTTCGCGGCCGGCTCCACCAGAGCACGGGGCGAAGGATCGTCACGGCCGACACGACCGCCGCAAGCAGTCCCACGGCACCGAGTACCATGGCACGAACGAGCCAGGCCAACTCGAGGTGGTAATCGGCCGCGGCCAGCATGGCCACTCCACCGGCGGCGGCCAAGACGGTCCAACACGCACCCCGAAACAACTCGGCACGAAGGATTGCCGAGTGCACCTTGTCGAAACGGACGACGAACGATGGTTTCGTGGTCTGATCTTTCATCACGTCTTCCTCGGTTTAGAGGGTTGTGCGATTGCCAAGACAACTTTCCAACAGCAAGATTCCCATCAGTGCGAGCAGGACCCAGTGCCAGACTTCATTTTCTCTTAGTTCGGCCGTTGCGGCAACCCGGGTTACCGGCCGGCCGGAGGCCTTTTCTTTCTCTTCGCCCGAATCGATGACACACTTGAACCGACCGGCCAACTCGCCCGGGCTGCATCGATCCGTTTCGGACTCGATGCCGCGGAAGTTGATCACCTCGCAGTACTTGTCGTGTTCGACGACGCCGGGCGCCGGCCGCTGCTCGCCCGCCACATCGGCATCGTCGAGGATCACGTTACGCACCGGGCCGCCTCCGGTCAAGCCGGCCAGGTGGCCCAGCATCTGGTGGATCAGCGGCACATAGAGCCGCGAGCGGGGCCAGTCGCTCCAATCGCGGTCGCAGGCCGAGAGGAACCAGAGCATCGTTCCCCGGCCGTGATTCCGTTGGACCATGGCCGGCTTCCCGTCGCGGAATTGGGCCAGCACGTCGGTTCCCGAGGCCGGTTCCAGGCCCGTGCGGAATCGAAAGGCCGGCCGCCGCAGGTCGGCGTACTGCGGATCGTTCATCGGGAAGAAGATCGGATGCGTCCGGTCCCACTGGTCGATGCGCCACGGCATGGTCCCCGACCGTTGCGGGCCGAGAATCTTGCCTACCGAAATGCCCATCTTCTCGAAGGAGCGGTACCCCTCGGCCAGCACGTTCTCGCCGCCGAAGACCAACAGTCCACCGCCACCGCCGACGAATCGGGCCAAACGCTTGGCGTCGGCGTCGGCGATGCTCTCGACGTTGGCCAACACGACCAGATCGGTCGCGGTGAGATCCGGCAAGCCTGCCCCGTCGGCGACCTTGGTGGTCTTCGGCTCGAACGGCGTCTCGGCAAACGAATCCTCGTCGGCGGCCAGTCTTAGGGCCACCGACAGATAGTAGGTCTCTGCGGTCGGCGCCGAGCGGCCCGGATCGCCGTCGAGCAGCATGACCCGCAACGGTGGGGCGGCCCGTATGGCGATGTGACGACGGTTGTCGAATGCCAACTCGTCGTCGACCTCGGCCATGACCACTCCCTGCCAAAGACCCTCGGTCAGTGCGGGCAGATCGAAGCGGACCGTGGCGGTTGCCCCGGCGTCGAGGTCGACTTCGCGGCGAACGTTCTGTTGCCGCCCGCTGCAGCGGAGGTGCAGAATCACGGGAACCTTTTTCAAAGGGAATTGGCCCGCGTTCAACAGCGTGGCGTCGAGCGAGTTCGTCTGGCCGGGACGGACGGAAAGCTTCTGTGCCGCAAGCCGAGTGACGGCAACGTTTTTGGGGTAGGGCTGTCCGAGATCCACCAGGTGCACTTCGACGTCGGCGGGCATCGCCGGGGCGTCGGTCCGGTCGAGTCCCGATCGCTGCATGTCCGTAATCAGATAAAGCTCCTTGCGGCCGCAGTCCGATTGCACGCAGACGTCATGGGCCCATGCCATGGCGGCCCCGTAGTCGGTCGAACCATAGGTGGGCTCGGAAGAATCCAACGCGGCGAGCAGCTCTTTCGGCGACTGCGTAGCTTGTCCGTCATCGGCTGGGCCGAGCGGGTAGACGGCGTGATCGAAGCAGGCCATTTCCAGTTGTGTTCCCGAACCGCATCGGGCGGCGATCTTCCGGGCTTCGGCGACGGCCAGGTCGAGCAGTCGGCCGCGATCGGTCTTCAACCCCATGCTGGCGGAACGGTCCAACAGGATCACCACCAGCCGCTCGTTGCTCGATAGCTTCTCGGCCAACAGGTAGGGTCTCGCGAACAGCAGCGCCAACAGCGCGATGCACGCCAATCGCATCGCCAACAGGAGCCAACGCTTCAGCCGGCGGCGGCGCACGTTTTCCTGCAAGGCGATCCGCAGGAACCGCAACGTTCCCAGGTCGACCCGCCGCGCACGGCGTCCGAAGACGAGATGGACGATGATCGGAATCGCCAGGGCGCCCAACGCTCCCAGGAATCCCATCTGCACCAGTCCCATGGTGTATTGTTCCTTTTCGATAGCTTGTCGAGTTCAATAACTAATAACTCTTTGCCCGTTTTACCAGGTAATCCAACAGGACGCGATCCAAAGGGTCGTCGGTCGTCATTTCGATGCGTTGGATGCCTCGATTGCGACACTCGGCGTCGAGCGTGTCGCACCATTGGCGAACGGCCTTTCGGTACCGCTCTCGAATACCTTCTGCCTGTGAGATCAGTTCCTCGCCGCTTTCGAGATCGTGAAACCGGATATTGCCTTCCAGCGGCAGATCGCGTTCCCAGGGATCGAGCACGTGGAAGATCAGCACCTCGTGGTTGCGAAACCGCAGGTGCTCCAGTCCGCTGACGATGGCCTCGACGTCGTCAAACAGGTCGCTGATGATCACGACCAGTCCCCGCCGCCCGGCCAACTCGGCCGCCTGGTGCAGTGCGCGGGACGCATCCGAGACGGGTCGTACTCGGCAGGCGGCGATGGCGTGTAGGATGTCGTCGAGCTGTTGGGGCTTTGCCCTTGGTGTCACGTGAGAAACGACCGAGTCGGCGAAGAGCGTCACGCCGGCCGCGTCGTGCTGCTTCAATGCCAGATGGGCCAGCGCCGCCGCCAGCGATGCGCCGTAGTGCAGCTTGCTGCGGCCCGTGTTGGCACATTCCATCGAGCCGCTGACGTCCAGCAGCAGATAGACGTTCATGTTCGTCTCGGCGTCGTACTGCTTCACGTAGAGACGCCTCTGCCGGGCGTAGACCTTCCAGTTGACATGTTTCGGGTCGTCGCCCGGGACGTACTCGCGATGGGAGGAGAACTCGACGCTGAACCCGACGTACGGGCTGCGGTGCAGACCGTGCATGAACCCTTCGACGATCGACTGCGTCCGCAACTGGATACTTTCCAGCCGCGAGAAGAACGCGGGATCGACCAACTCTCGGGTGTCGAGCTGCATTGCGAATCACTCCTCGTGCGGAACGGCTTTGACCAGACGCCGGATAATTTCGTCGCTATCGACGCCGTCGGCCCGGGCGTGAAAATTCAAGACCAGGCGGTGGCGCAGCACGGGCCCGGCCAAGGCGGTGATGTCGGCGAAATCGACGTGGTACTTGCCGCCGAGGATCGCCCGACCCTTGGCACCGAGCACCAGGTACTGCGACGCCCGGGGACTGGCGCCATAGGCAATGTACTTGTGGATCGAATCGACCTCCTTGGTCTGCCCCGGCCGCGAGGCGGCGACCAGCCGGGCCGCGTAGCGAACGACCGCGTCGGCGATCGGCACGCCGCGAACCAAGTCCTGCAATCGAATCAGGTCCTTCGTTGCCAGCACCGGCTCGACCTCGGCGGTGTGGGTGCTGGTGGTGCCTTTGACGATTCGGACCTCTTCGTCGATCGTCGGGTACTGGACCCGAAGGTTGAACATGAAACGATCGAGTTGGGCCTCGGGCAACGGATAGGTTCCTTCCATCTCGATCGGATTTTGCGTGGCCACCACATAGAACGGCGGCTTCAACTCGTAAGTACGGCGGCCGATCGAGACCTCCTGTTCCTGCATCGCCTGCAACAGGGCGGCCTGGGTCTTCGGCGGCGTGCGGTTGATCTCGTCGGCCAGCAGAAAGTTCGAGAAGATCGGGCCCGGCATGAATTCCATCTTGTACCGCCCCGTCGCACGGTCCTCCTCAATGATGTCGGTGCCGGTGATGTCCGATGGCATCAAGTCGGGGGTGAACTGCACGCGGCTGAACTCCATCTCGAGCGTTCGTGCCAGGGTCCGGGCCATCAACGTCTTCCCCAGGCCGGGCACGCCCAGCATCAGCACGTGGCCCCGGCAGAGCAGCGCGATCAGCAGCCGATCGATAATCGCCTCCTGGCCGACGATCACCTTGGCCATCTCCTCCTTTACTTTGGCGTGGGCCTCGCGCAGCCGGGTGACGATCGCAGCGTCTCCGCTGGAGAGTGTCGGTTGCTTGTCGGCCGCATGGGGACTGGCCGGTTTGGCCGCATTGGGACCAGTGGGTTCCGCCATCGAGATCTCCTTCCACGGGGTGATATCAGTGCAATCACTCTTTCTCGGGGATTACTTGCATTCGTTCGATACTGTTTGGTTCGTCGACGCTGGGTGAATGTTGGTCGAAAGGCTCTTCGGGCATCGTCTCGGTCGGCTCCTCCGGTCGACTCACGGGGATTTCAACCGTCGCGGCCAAGGCGCCGTCACGTGAGGGCGAGAGTTCAACAACATTTCCCTCTTTGGCACGACCGCCGAGATCCGGCGGTAGATAGTCGATCTGCAACTCCGTGCTGCGGCCGTCTCCGTTGTCGTCGAGTTGGGCGTGTTCGGTGGGGATATTCTCGGCCGTCTTGTACATCATGGCCACCCGGCGAACCACCGTCAGGTACAGGTCCAATACGCTGATTCGGCCGTCCCCGTCCTCGTCGTATTCGTCTTCGTCGGGCGGATTGCTCAACACGTCGGCCAACGGCACATGGAGCACGGTCTCGTTGACCTCCTGGTCCGCTTCGGTGGCCGAGATGACGATTCGCCCCTTGGCCGAGAGGTGTTTGATGAAGAAACCGCTGGCCGGCGTGGTGATCCAGAAGACCTGCTCTCTTGCCACGATGGTTTCGAAGAGTCTGCCGAACTCGTCTTCACGGATGTCGGGGCCCGGCAGATTGAGATGCGAGTGCCGACCGTCGAAATGGGCGTGCCCGAGAACGATCACCCACAGCGCGTCTTGGGGATCGAGTTGCTTGCCGAGTTCGGCCACGTCCTCTTCGATCGCTTCGCGCGTCGACAGTCCGCGGCAGCCGGCGATTGCCGGGAGGTCGTCGGCCTGCGGTTGGCTGCCGAAACGGACCCAAACCTGCTCGGCGTCGAACCCGCAGCACTGCGTCAGTCCTTCAGACAGCTTCTGCACGGATCGGGCATACATGGCTCGATGGGCCGGATCGCCCGGGTGTCCACAGAGGATCAGTGCCCGCCGCGTGCCGGGAAGAACGTCGCCTTGCGGAGAAGGTTCCTCCGCAGAGGTGAGGTCTTGTCGCTTTGACGCATCGGCGGCCGACTGGGCCAACGCCGGTGCCGCAAGCGGCAGCACTGCGAGAACCAGAAGCAACAGCCCGGTCAATGCCGCCCGACCGGCCGTCGACCGTCGGCCAAGCGAACTGGGAATCGTGGCAGATTCTCTACTCATTGCTACTCTCCGGGCCATCCTGGGGCAGCTTGATGCGGTTGACGTGTTGTGCCCATTTCACTCCCGGCAGGTGCGTTCCCGGACTGCTCCAGACCTCGTCGTCGTCGAGCCGCGTGAAGAGCCGGTAGTCGGAGAAATCGCCACAGCCGTAGTGCCAGCGATACCCCTGGGCGGTTCGCCGGGCCTCGATCGCCAGCACGATCTCGACGTCGGTGCCCTGGCACAGCGCAAACAGGGCCCCGCCGAGAACGGTATCATGTTCCTTCGTTTCGTACAAGTACAGGGGTCTCGGAATCAGCCGCAACTCCCACCGAGCCCCGCTACGGTCGATGCTGTGTCCCTGAAATCGACGCGACAAGAGACGCACTTGCCGCGTACGTTCCGCGCTCGACGCGGCCGGTTGCGGGGCGTTGGGGATCGGCGTCCAGGGAAAAACGGCTTCGAACCGGTGGCTTCGTTCTCGCCACGCGACCGCCAAAGGTACGTCGGCCAGAGACTGAATCTCATGAATCGCATTGCGCGACCCGTCCCGAACCGCCGACCTCGAATAGACAAAGATGTTACCGAGCACACCGGGGCGCCCGTCACGCCCGACCCAAACGTACATGCCCCCTATATCGTTGCCGCGGACCGGTTGGTGGTGACGGAAAACGGCCTTCGGCAAGAGGTTGAGTTCCTCCTTCGGCTTGTCGACAGGGTGGATGCGGTAGTCCTTCGCATGGGACATGCAAACCTCCAGCCAGGCATTCACGAGCTTCTCTCGAGCATCGGCGTCGTCTGCGGCCTGACCGACGCAGCTAAGTGAAACCGCGAGCAGTACTGCGTGACTCATCAGCGGCCTCCTCAAGTTCAAGAGAGTCGGTTGACCTAATCGCTCATCGCTGCAACGTCGACGGCTTCTCCTCGGGCAGTTTGGTTGTCTCCAGGTCTCCTATCCACCAATGCGGATCCGTTCGATCATTGTACCTACCGCGAGGCAGGGCCGGGATTTCCGTATCGTCCAATCGCACGTGAAGCTCATAGTCGGTGAAAGAGGCACAGGCGTAGTGCCAGCGATAGTTCTCACCGTCTCGCCGTGCCTCCATGCCCAAAATGATCTCGGGATCCGTGCCCTGGCAAATCGCGAACAGGCAGCCGCCAAGAACGGCGCCGGCGTCTTTCATGTCATAAACGTAGATCGGTTTCGGAATCAGCCGAAGCTCCCATCGCCCGCCTTCGCCGATACTGTAGGCGTGAAATCGGCGTGAGAGCTGACGCATCTGAAGCAACCGCTTTGTCGTCGACTCGGCCGCAACCGGTGCGTCGGGAATCGGCTTCCACTCGATGCCCGCCTTCGCCGGAGCCCACTGCTGACGGGTTCGCCAATTGGCGGTCAAGGGGACGGTGGCCAAGGAATGAAACTCGTGGGCCACGTTCCGTTTGCCAGGTGGCAGCACACGCAACGAATAGGCGAAGACCGTGCCGATCACGGCCGGGCGGCCGTCCTCGCGGACCCAAAGCCACACGCCCCCGATATCGTCGCCGCGGACCGGCTGGCTATGGCGAAAGACCGGATTGGGCAACAGCTTGAACTTCTCCTTGGGTTCGGCGGTTGGATAGATCACGTAATCCTCCGCATGGGACTGACAGACCTTCAGCCAACCGGCATCCAACTTGGCTTGTGCGTCACGATCGGCCGCGGCTTGGCTGACGCAACTAAGCGAAACGGCGAGCAGTAGCGTGTAACTCATCAGCAGCCTCCTCAGGTTCAAGAGATCGGTTAATCTAATCGCTCATCGCTGCAACGTCGACGGCTTCTCCTCGGGCAGTTTGGCTTTCTGTAGGAGGTCTGTTATCCACCAATGCGGATCCGTTCGATCATTGTATCTAACGCGAGGCAGGGCCGAGACTTCCGTATCGTCCAATCGCACGTGAAGCTCATAGTCGCTGAACGGGGCGCAGGCGTAGTGCCAGCGATAGTTTCCGTCGACTCGCCGTGCCTCGATGCCCAAGAGGATCTCGGGATCCGTGCCCTGGCAAATCGCAAACAGACCGCCGCCAAGAACGGCGTCGGCGTCTTTCACATTATAGACGTAGATCGGTTTCGCAATCAGCCTTAGCTCCCATCGCTCGCCTTTGCCGACACTGTGAGCGTGAAATCGGCGCGAGAGCTGACGCATCTGAAGCAACCGCCTTGTCGGCGATTCGGCCGTAGCCGGTGCGTCGGGAATCGGCTTCCACTCGATGCCCGCCTTCGCCGGAGCCCACTGCGGACGGCCTCGCCAAGTGGCGGTCAACGGGACGGTGGCCAAGGAATGAAACTCGTGGGACACGTTCCGCTCGCCGGGTTGAAACGAACTCATCGAGTAGGCGAAGACCGTGCCGACCACGCCCGGGCGCCCGTCGTCGCGGACCCAAAGCCACACGCCCCCGATATCGTCGCCGCGGACCGGCTGGCTATGGCGAAAGACCGGATTGGGCAACAGCTTGAACTTCTCCTTGGGTGCGTCGGTTGGATAGATCACGTAGTCCTCCGCATGGGACTGACAGACCTTCAGCCAACCGGCATCCAACTTGGCTTGTGCGTCACGATCGGCCGCGGCCTGGCTGACGCAACTAAGCGAAACGGCGAGCAGTAGCGTGTAACTCATCAGCAGCCTCCTCCGGTTCAAGAGATCGGTTAATCTAATCGCTCATCGCTGCAACGTCGACGGCTTCTCCTCGGGCAAGGTGAGTTCGGAAAACCCGGTGCCCCAATGGGGATGTTTCAGGTCGGGCTCCGCGGTGCGAAGCGAGTTCCATACTTCGGCGTCGTCGAGCCGGACGTGCAACTCTTTGTCGGAGAAGCCGCCGAAACCGTAGTGCCATTGAAAGATATCGCCGACGCGCCGAGCCTCGACGGCCAGGATGACCTCCGGATCGGTCCCCTGACAAATCGCGAACAACGCGCCCCCGAGCGTGACGTTGGGCTGTTTGGTGTTGGTCTCTTTGACGTCATAGTGATAGAGTGGTGCGGGAATCAGCCGCAACTGCCAGCGGCTGTCTTGGCCCGGGCCGCGGTAGGCCTCGAATCGACGTGCCAATGCCTTGGCTTGCCGCAACCGCCCGGCGCTCGACTGGGCCGGCGGTGGGGCGCCGGCAAACGGTTTCCACTGCAAGGCGGGCCGGTCGGTCTGATGAACTGTCTTCTTCCGCCAGACGGCAACCAGAGGTTCGTCGGCCAAGGCGTGGAACTCGTGAATCATGTTATGGTAGGGCGTGTTGTAGAGCGGATAGACGAAGACGGTTCCGATCACGCCGGGCCGGCCGTCGGCCGTGACCCAAAGCCATACGGCGCCGATGTCGACGCTTCCCCGGGTGGCCTGAGAGTGACGCAACACCGGGTGCGGCAAGGCCCTGAGCGTGTCGCCGGGCCGATCGACGAACGAAAACTCGTAGTCCGTCGCGTAGGCTTCACAAACGGCAAGCCAACGCCGGACCTCGTCCGCCTTCGCATCCGCACTGCCTTGCACGGGATCGGCCAGGCACAGCATCAGAGCCAACGACGCCGAGAAAGTCATGACTTGTCCCCCATCCGACAGCTATCTTGCACGCTGCCTGCCCACGGTTTGCCCCTTGCTTCCCCCTCACCGTAACAGTTCTTACGGGAATTCGCAACCGTTCTCGCGATGTCTAGAGATCTTTTCGCCGGTAGTAGCGGACTTCCAAGCCATTGCGACTGGGATAAAAGCCCTTCATCTCGTCCATCTTCATCAGCATCCACGGCTGCGACAGATCGACACCGTTCTTCGTGAACAAGATGTCGTCGGCAATGTAGACGGCCGAATGGACCAGCGTCTTGCGATCGTCCAGGTAGAGGACCAGATCGCCCAATTTCAGGTTGCCGAAGATTCGGTAGTAGTCTTCCCTCAGCGAACGGCCGACTGCTTCCGAATCGAGGATGTTGTCGTCGGGTTCGTCGTCGAAAAAATTCATCGCCGTCCAATGGCAATCCGGCCGTTGCGTGGTGTTGAATTCCGAGGCCACCGGATACGTATAGATCTTCCGCCTGACGTAGGAAGGCAGCAGATAGATGATGTCGACGCTTCCTTCACCGTCGAACTCCAACGCCGATTCCAGGATCGGCA
>JAZFUB010000371.1:0-10701 GCA_036447015.1 Thermoguttaceae bacterium
CACACCATGCCGCACGTGCCGCTGTTCGCCTCGGGCAAGTTCAAGGACACCAGCGCCAGGGGACTCTACGGCGACGTGATCGAGGAGATGGACTGGTCGGTCGGGCAGATCCTTGCGACGCTCAAGGAACTCGACCTGGACGAAAACACGCTGGTCGTCTACACGTCGGACAACGGTCCTTGGCTCTCGAAGGGTGCCGCCGGCGGTAGCGCATTGCCGTTGCGCGACGGCAAGTTCTCGACCTGGGAAGGCGGCATGCGCGAGCCGTGCATCATGCGATGGCCAAGCAAGATCCCTGCCGGCACGACCTGCGCGGAAATCGGCGCAACGATCGACCTGATGCCCACGTTTGCCAAACTGGCCGGGGCCAAAGTGCCCGACGACCGAAAGATCGACGGCCGGGACATCTGGCCGTTGATGGCCGGCGAAGCGAATGCAACACCGCCGCGCGACACCTACTTCTTCCGCACGGCCGCCGTCCGACAGGGCAAATGGAAACTGCACCTCTCGGGCCGCGACACGGTCAAGAAACGCCCCGACCAAAAATTCCCCGCCCTCTACGATCTATCGGCCGACATCGGCGAGGACAACAACGTAGCGGCCGAGAACCCCGAGGTCGTCGAGCGTCTGACAAAACTCCTAAAAGATCACCGCGAAGACCTCAAAGCCAACAGCCGCCCGATAGGAGAATTGGAGAAGAAGTAATCCCGAGCGCAAACATCGAAAACACAACACCAAGCCCAGGGGTTGCAACCCCTGGGACTGAACCAACAAACCGCGTCCCCACCAATCACGCGCGAACGAAACTGCTCTCGACACTCGGAAGCGTCCCCAAACAACCATGAACTCCCGCCAGCGCGTCATCGCGGCCCTTCAGCGCAAGCAGCCCGACCGGGTGCCGCTGTTCGAGTGCGTGATCGATGAACGTGTGATGGACGCCCTGTTGCCCGGTTGCGATTACTTTGCCTTCAACGATTGGATTGGCCTGGACAACGCGAGCCAGAACCGAAGCTCTTGGAGCCGCGACAACGTCGAGTACATCGACGAGGCGAAGGGGCTCTTTCGCGATAATTGGGGTGTGATCCGGGCATTCGGCCCGGAGAGTACGCCGGTGCCGATCGAAGGACCGATCCGGCGGCCCGAGGACCTGAAAACCTACGAGCCGCCCGACCCCAGCGCCGACGGCGTGCTGGGCCATCTGCCCGAGGTAATCGCTCGCTACAAGGGCGAGAAGGCGATCAGTGCGATCTGCCGCGATGCGTTCTTCAACCCGGCCTTTCTGCGCGGTACGTCGCAGTTCCTGATGGACATGATCGAACGGCCCATGTTCGTGCATGAGTTGATCGAGGTCGCGCTGAGCCACGATATCCCGGCCATGGTGCGGATGGTCGAGGCGGGCGCCGATGTGATCGTCTTCGGCGACGACTATGCCGACAAGAACGCGACGCTGATGTCGCCGAAGCATTTCCAGCAGTTCATCCTGCCCGGGCTGCAGCGTTGCGTCGACGCGGCCCACGACGCGGGCGCGTATGTCGTCAAACATACGGACGGCAACGTGATGGGTATCCTCGACATGCTCGTCGAGACGGGCATCGACGCTTTGAACCCGATCGAGCCGCAAGCCGGCATGGACATCGGCCTGATCAAACGAAAATACGGCGACCGGATCGCACTGATCGGCAACATCGATTGCGGTTATCTCCTGAGCCAGGCACCGACGGAAGAGGTCCGCCGCGTGACGCGAGAGACGATCGAGGTGGCGGCCCCCGGCGGCGGCTACTGCCTGTCGAGTTCCAACAGCATCCACTCGTCCGTCCGCCCCGAGAATCTCATGGCCATGGTCGAGACACTTCGGGAGTGTGGCGGATATTGATCCACGGCCTTTCCACGGCGAATGACTGGGACGTGGGTCGGGGACTCAAAGAGGTCCCAAGTCGTTTTGGGAAAAGACTCCCGACCATTTATCGCCCCGAAAATCACGAGTTCCTTGTCGCCTGTCAAAATCAAAGACTCCCGACCCCTTTGTCGTCCCCGACTACCTCGAGCTGTCGTATACCGCGATTCCCGAACCGGGTGGCCTCCTGATCTGGTCCCTCCTGGGTGCCCTCGGCATTGCCGTCGGCACGCGGCGCCGCACGGGGAGACCGGAAGTCGAGACGAGAACGTAAGAAAGATAAAGGGGACGCAGATCTTTGACGACCTGACCGACGGCACGTTTATCGCGATGGAAAACCTGCAGGCCGAATATCCAATAAAGGGGAACGGCACCGGGCAACGAACCGTTTTCTAGCGGTTCAAGCAAATGGGCCCGGAGCCAGTCCCCTTTATTGGACTGCATTCAACCGCTCCAACACGTCCTTGATCAGCAGGGCCGACTTGTAGACGATCGTTTGCTCGGGCTGTGTGTCGAGTTTCTCCGCGACCGGGGCGGCCACGGCCAGCAGAATCCGCTGATCCTCGAACGTCTTCAACGTCTGCTGCTTGGCTTCCAGGTACTCGGGCGTCCAGAACCCGACGATCTCCAACAACACGCTTCGGCCGTCTTCGTGCTGAAAAGCGAAGTCGGGCACGAAGACCTTCTGCCGCTGGTGCAGGATTTCGCCTTCGCGCACCAACCGCCATCCGTCGCGTGGTTCGGGCCCCCATTTTTCGGCAAACGCCTCTTCCACGTGCGAATCGAAATCGTCGGGAACCGGCAGATGGCTGTTCAGACCGTCGTTGTGCGAAAGATCGAGGCCCACATTCCAGCCTCGCCGCCGGGTGCGAATGACGGCATGCATCCGCCAGCCTCGGCAGGCGATCAACGCGGGCAGAAATCGGGCCATCGCCGTCCCGTAGCGCCGCGTTTGGCGCAGCACCGACACCGGCCCGTCGAAACGCACGCAGTATTGCCCCGACCCGGTCCGTGTGATCGTGTGCATCAATCCGGCCAGCTTGGCATAGCGGAGAATCGTCTTGAAGTCGTCGGTCGCCCAAACGGTCATTGCAACGGCGTCGTACAAGGCGGCCTGAACCTGGGCCACATTGTATCGAGCCAACAACGCCGCACCGTCGGCATAGCCCTCGAAACGAACGAGCCGTTGGAACTCGATCACGTCGGCGAACAGATCGCGATCGATGTCGCGCCACGGGCGTCCCAATCGGGTCGCGATATCGGCCTTGACCCGGGCCTCCTCGGTCTCGAACAGGCGATCGGCCCGACGGACCAACGGATGGCGCTCGGCGGCCGCGTGAAACACGTCCTTCCGCAACGCGGCGGCCCGACCCCGCGCGTCGCGATCGTAGGTGGCCACGTCATCGAGCAACTTACAAAACGCCTCGATACGCCGGGCCGGACAGTCCTCGGCCTCGGAAAGGATCGTCCAAACGGCCCGATGCAATTCCTTCCGCGTCCGCCCGATCCCCCGACAATAGACACGCAACATCCGCTCGGCATAGCCAGGATACGGCCGATGGAGTTTCTGCGTCAGCCGGTCGGGAAAGATCCGCCCCGAGTCGTAGTCGGCGATGGCGTGTTGTCTGGTGAGCATTGGGTAGTTGGCTTCTGAGTGAAACCTCACGATCGGCGATGACGGGTTCCCTCATAAGCGTCGCTTTTTCGTCGTTTTCGCGAGCGTTGTTCCTCGCTCGTTCCGGCGGTGACGATCTCGTAGAGCACCGCCCGGGCGTTTCCCGACTTGCGGAGCACTCGTCCCAGTCGCTGCTTGGCTTGGCGGCTCGAGGCGGTGCCGCCGATGACGATGGCCACCTTGGCCTCGGGCAGATCGACGCCTTCGTCCAACACCCGGTTGGCGACCAGCGCGGGATAGACGCCCGACTCCAGGCCTTGAAGAATCTCCAGCCGCTCCTTCTTCCCGCAATGGTTCAGCAGGCAGGGGATCAGGAACCGGCGCGAGACGTCGCGGGCCATGGCATTGGAACCGGCAAAGACGATGCACGGCTCGGGCGAGTGCAGACGGAACAGGTCTTCCAGCACCCGGAGTTTTTCCTCCGCGCGATCCTCGATCGACCTTTTAGCGAAATAGGCCTTCAATGCGCGACGCGCTTCGGGCGTCTTGCCGGTCTCCGCACACAGGTCCTCCCAACTGTACTTCGGATCGGTCTTTCGCCGCTCGGCCACATAGGAGCGGACCTCGCGGCTGAGGTCGTCGTAGCGGACCCGTTCCTCGGGCGAAAGATGGACGGGAATCCGCACCACCTCGTAGTCGGCCAGCGTGCGCCCTTTGGCCGCCGAGATCGGCATGTCGTAGACGGTCGGGCCGACGAGCCAATCGAGATCCACGTGGCGGCCGTCGGATCGCTCGGGCGTGGCCGTCAGCCCGAGGCGATACGGTGCGGCACACATCCGGGCCGCATCGCGCCGAATCTGTCCCGGCAGGTGATGGCATTCGTCGAAGACGATCAGCCCGAACCGGTTTCCCAGTTTGGCCATGTGGATGCACGCACTGTCGTAGGTGGTCACCGAGACGGGTCGAACGCGAAACACGTTGTCTCCGATGATGCCCGCGTCGTAGCCGAGCCCCTCGACGATCCGCCGATGCCATTGGTACATCAGGTCCCTTACCGGCGCGACGATGAGCGTACTGGTGGCCGTCCGGGCCATGATCGTCAGCGCGACGACCGTCTTGCCCGTTCCGGTCGGCATGATCACGCAACCGCGACCGGACCGGCTCCACGCTGCGACGGCCTGTTGCTGCTCGTCGCGAAGTTTGGGCAACTGGACCTCGGGCCAATTGATCGTACGCCAGTCGGAAACCGCATCGTCGACGGAAAGGCCCGCTTGATCGAAGCGGTCGCGAATCGCGGCATACTCGATGGCATCGCAACGCCGACCGCCCGCACGACCGTCCCACACCCAACGGCCCGAGCCGAAAAGCTGGCGGACGTCCTCGGCCGAGACGCCCTCCAACAGGAGCGTCCCCCCGGAGAACGAGAGTTTCGGCGATTGGGGCGATTCGTGCGACATGAGTTTCCGATCTTCGCGCGGCCCGCTTTGTGGGATTGCGCATTCTGGGTAACTGTGAACCCAGTTGTGAGAGTGCTCGATTCTAGCATTCGGTGATAGCACTGCAAATCGACCACATCGCATCGATTGTGATCGAGAAACCGGCCGGGGGGGTTACTTTTCTCCCGGGTATGACGATATATAATGCCGACAATAGTGCAAGTGACGGCAATCCCACGTCCTTCGTGCTATGCCTCACTAGAGTTCTGTCTCGGGTGAGGCTACCTTCCTCCGTAGGTCAGGCTGTGCCTGACGAGGTAGCAGCAATGGGCTTTTCTCGCTACAAAGCGTCAGGCACAGCCTGACCTACAAAGTGACTATGGGCGGATCTCCTTTTCCTGAGTGGATCGACCGAACTCGGCCCCTGATGGGTGCCTTGGCGGCTATCGTTCCGCTCTATCTTGTCGGTATCGTCTACTATGGCGGGTCCCCCCAGACGACCGATGTCGGCTATGCTCCGGTGCAGCCGGTTCCGTTCAGCCATGCCCTGCACGCGGGCGACCTGGGCATCGACTGTCGCTACTGCCACAACACGGTCGAGATCGCTGCCGATGCGGCCGTCCCGCCCACGGCCACCTGCATGAACTGCCACTCGATGATCGCGACCGACAGCCCAAAACTGCTGCCCGTTCGCGAAAGTGCCGCAAGCGGACTGCCGGTCCGCTGGGTGCGAGTCCACGACCTTCCCGACTTTGTCTATTTTGACCATAGCGCCCATGTTTCCAGGGGCGTCGGCTGTGTTTCGTGCCATGGCCGAATCGACCGGATGGAGGTGGTCTATCAGGCGGAACGTCTGAGCATGGGCTGGTGCCTGGAGTGTCATCGCCATCCGGAGCCGCATCTCCGCCCACCGGACGCGATCACTGATCTGGATTGGACCTCGGCAGAGAATCCGGCCGTTCTTGGGGCCGGACTGCGAGAAAAGAACAACATCAACCCGTCGACGGACTGCTCGACATGCCATCGTTAGACCAGCGTGACAATTCGAACGCATATTGGCGAAGCCTGTCGCAACTTGCTGACACGGAAGAGTTTAGGGCTTTCTTGGAGTCCGAATTCCCTGCCGTCGCCGACATCGAAGGCGTCAGTCGCCGCCGTTGGTTGCAGTTGATGGGGGCCTCGCTCGTGCTGGCCGGTGCGACCGGGTGTCGCTGGGAGAAAGAGGAGATCCGCCCGTTCGTCGATCGGCCGGCCAATCGAACGCCCGGTAGGACACAGCGCTACGCCACGGCCATCGATCTGGGCGGATCGGCCGTCGGATTGTCGGTCACCACGGTCGATGGCCGACCGATCAAGATCGAGGGCAACCCGAAGCATCCGGCCAGCCTCGGGGCGACCGACGCGACCGCTCAGGCGGCCATTCTGGAGTTCTACGATCCCGACCGAAACCAAAATGTCTATCGGAAAACCGGGGCCCAGCGGACAGTCCGTTCCTGGGACGATTTCGCCGAATTTGCCCGATCCCATTTCGGCACCTTGCGCGAGAAGCGGGGCGAGGGGTTCCGGATTCTTGCCCGGGCCGACAGTTCACCGACGCTGGCCGCGATGCGGGCAAAATTGCTCGAAGCCTTTCCCCGGGCCGAATGGCATCAGTACGAACCGATCTGTGACGACCACCAACGGGCCGGCACCAAGGCTGCGATCGGCATGCCTTGCCGTCCACAGTTCGCGCTGGACGAGGCTCGTGTGATCGTCGGTCTCGACGCCGACCTGCTCGGATCGCATCCGGCGGCCGTCCGATACGCGGGGGATTTTGCCACGGGCCGCGAAGTGGTCGACGGGCAGATGAACCGCCTCTATGTGGTCGAAAGCTGCCTTTCGATCACCGGGGCGTCGGCCGACCATCGCTTGGCGCTGCGGAGCGAGCAGATCGGGGCGTTCGTCACTGCGCTCGAATATGAAGTCCTCGACCGGGTCCTGCCCGACGAGGCCAAGAAACTGCTATGGCCGAGCGAACCGTTTGGCAGCAGCGATCCGTCGCACCCGGCCGCCCAATTCGTGCGTGCGTTGGCCGACGATCTGTTCGCCAACCGGGGCCGAAGTGTCGTGGCCGCCGGACCTCGGCAGCCTGCCGCCGTCCACGAGGCGGTTCACGCAATCAACGAGGCATTGGACAACGTCGGCCGAACGGTCACTTACACGGCCGAACCCGATCCCCAGCGGCCCTCGCATGTTGCGGCGATTCGCTCCTTGGCAGCCGACCTCAAGGCGGGCAAGGTCCGCACGTTGCTCATCCTCGGCGGCAACCCGGCCTACGATGCGCCGGCCGATCTGGCGTTGGCCGAACTGCTCGAAAAGGCACCGCCGGAGACGACGATCCATTTGAGCCTTCATCACAACGAGACGTCGGCACTCTGCGAGTGGTCGCTACCGCAGGCCCATTTCCTCGAATCGTGGGGTGATGCGAGGGCATACGACGGTACGTATAGCATCATCCAACCGACGATCGAACCGCTTTACGGCGGACGGTCGGCTACCGAAGTGCTCGGCCTGATCCTCCCAGGGGATGCACCGTCGGCGAGGGATGCCGTGCGCGAGACCTTCAAGCAGATCGTCGGCGAAGACGGTTTCGAGCGGCGTTGGCGCGACACGCTGCACGACGGGCTACTGCACGACAGCGAATGGCCGCTTGTCACACCGTCGGTCGATTCGCTGTCGAAGCGTACGGGCTCGGTCGAGTTGTTGCACGAATCGACCTGGACCGGCGGTCCCGTGGAGATCGTCTTCTGCCGGGACGCATCGGTGCATGACGGTCGCTTCGCCAATAGCGGCTGGCTCCAGGAAATGCCCGACCCGATCACTCGACTGACGTGGGGCAACGCGGCCGTGATGAACCCGACTACGGCAGACAAACTGGGCGTCGAGGATCAGACGCTCGTGAAACTGATCCTTCGAGGACGTAAGGTAGAGGAGATGCCGGCCTATGTGTTGCCCGGGCAGGCGACCGGCACGGTGGCCGTGGCGCTCGGCTATGGCCGCACGATGGCCGGTCAGGTCGGCGGGAGCGAGGCGGACGATGTCGACGCGGTCGGTGTCGACGTCTATCCGCTACGAACCAGCGACGCGATGGACTTTGCCCCCGGGCTGGTCATCAAACCGACCGGCAAGAAGTTTCCGCTGGCGACGACCCAGGACCATTTCGCGATCGACACGGTCGGCCTCAAGCAGCGGGCAGCAAGGGTTCCCACGCTGGTCCGCGAGGCGACGTTGGAGCATTACCGCGAGCATCCCGACTTCGCCCAACATGCGGTCCACCACCCGCCGCTCGAGTCGTTGTGGACGGAACACGAATCGCCCGGCTATCGTTGGGGGATGGTCATCGATCTGTCGAAATGCACCGGCTGCGGGGCCTGCGTGGTGGCGTGCCAGGCGGAGAACAACGTGCCGATCGTCGGCAAGGAGCAAGTGCTGCGTGGCCGCGAGATGCATTGGCTCCGCGTCGATCGATACTTCAAGGGCCATCCGGTCGATCCGCAGGCGGTTCAGGTCGTCTGCCAGCCGTTGCCGTGTCAGCAGTGCGAGTTGGCCCCCTGTGAGCAGGTTTGTCCGGTCGCGGCCACGGTCCACAGCGAAGAGGGGCTCAACGATCAGGTCTACAACCGGTGCGTCGGCACGCGGTATTGCGCGAACAACTGCCCTTACAAGGTGCGGCGGTTCAATTACTTCAACTACCACAAGAACCTGGCCGACCCGGCCAACGAAGTCACCAAAATGGCTTACAACCCGGAAGTGACGATCCGCAGTCGGGGCGTGATGGAGAAGTGTACGTATTGTGTACAGCGGATCCAGGCAGCCAAGATCGAGGCGAAGAACGACGGTGAGACGGTCAAGGACGGTGCGATCAAGACCGCCTGCCAACAAGTCTGCCCGACCGGTGCCATCGTCTTCGGCGATCTGGCCAACCGAAAGAGCGCAGTCGCCCAAACGATCGAGGCCCAGAACGGTCGAAACTACGCCATGCTGGGCGAGTTGAACGTGAAACCAAGAACGACGTATCTCGCCAAGATTCGGAACCCGAATCCGGCACTAGAGAAGAAGGGAGTTCAATAAAAGGGGACTGGCTCCGGGCCCGTTCGAGTCACCCTTTAGAAGATCGGCTAGCCGCCCGGTGCCTGTCCCCTTTTATTGAACGGTGCGATTTCATTTATTGCGGAAAGATGTAGGGTGCGTCTGGACGCACCACGTACTGCCAATCGACTCCTGATACAAAAATGGTGCGTCCAGACGCACCCTACATCCTGGTGGAAAAGGGGGACAGGCACCGAGCCGGTAACATTATTTGCGGGTTTGACATCTGCCCAGGCTCGGAGCCAGTCCCCTTTTTCCACTACACCTAACAACGAACCATGACCACGATCAGCGTAACCAACGACGACAACACGACCAACGACCCGACTCGGCGTGCGCCGCTGACGATCGGCCGGGTCGACTACGCGTCGGTCACCGAGACGGTCTGCAAAGTGGCCGAACGGCCCGGTGCGTCGCCGGCCTGGTACGCGGCCTTTCTCGTCTCGGCAAGCCTGACGGGCATCCTCTTCCTGGCGATCGGCTACCTGATCGTCACCGGCGTGGGCGTGTGGGGAAACAACAGTCCCGTCTTCTGGGGATTCCCGATCGTCAACTTCGTCTTCTGGATCGGCATCGGTCACGCGGGCACGCTGATCTCGGCGATCCTCTTCCTGTTCCGCCAGAAATGGCGAACCAGCATCAACCGGTTCGCCGAGGCGATGACGATCTTCGCCGTGATGTGTGCCGGCATCTTCCCGGGCATTCACATCGGTCGCGTTTGGTTGGCCTATTGGTTGTCGCCCTATCCGAACCAGATGTCGATATGGCCCAACTTCCGCAGCCCGTTGCTCTGGGACGTTTTCGCCGTGAGTACCTACGCGACCGTTTCGGCGTTGTTCTGGTACCTGGGCATGATTCCCGACTTGGCGACGCTACGAGATCGGGCAACGACGAAGATTCGGCAGATCGCGTACGGAGTCTTCGCTTTGGGTTGGCGAGGATCGGCCCGGCAGTGGCATGTTTACGAACGGGCCTACATGCTGCTGGCCGCCTTGGCCACGCCGTTGGTAATCAGCGTCCACTCGGTCGTCAGCTTCGACTTTGCCGTCTCGCAGGTTCCCGGCTGGCACACGACGATCTTTCCGCCCTATTTCGTGGCCGGGGCCATCTTCAGCGGCTTTGCGATGGTCGTGACACTGATGGTACCCGCCCGAGCGTTCTTTGGGCTGAAGCATCTCGTCACCGTTCGGCACCTCGAGAACATGAACAAGATCATCCTGGCCACCAGTTGCATGATCGGGTATGCCTACGCGGTCGAGTTCTTCGTCGCATGGTACGGGGGGAATCCGTACGAACAGTTCGCGTTCGTCAATCGGGCCCTCGGGCCGTTGGGCTGGGCCTATTGGATCATGGTCGGGTGCAATGTCGTCATACCGCAGTTGTTCTGGTTCAAGAAATGCCGCACCACGCCGTGGATCATGATGATCGTGGCCTTGCTGGTCAACGTCGGCATGTGGTTCGAGCGGTTCGTGATTATCGTGGGGTCGCTGAGCCGCGATTTCCTGCCGTCGAGTTGGCACCAATTCATCCCCACACCGATCGATCTGCTGATGCTGCTGGGCAGTTTTGGGCTGTTTTTCACGCTATTCCTGTTGTTCTGTCGCTATCTGCCGATGGTGGCGATGGCC
>JAZFUB010000372.1:0-3352 GCA_036447015.1 Thermoguttaceae bacterium
ATCAACGGTGGGCAAGCCCACCGGCTAACAGTTCACTTCACTCCACGTCGCGCGGTCGTCACTACTCCAACACCGGCACAACCAACTCACCCCGGGCCTGTCGCTCGGCTTCGTGGTAGGCTCCGTAGAAGACCGAGTTGCAGTCGATCCATAGGGTGATCCGGTGTAGCTCCTCGGGCGAGAGTCGCACGTCGTAGTGGCCTTTTTCCAATAGCGGCAACAGCTTCGATGCCCGGGCGCCGACCTGGCCGGGGATCGAGTAGCTTTGGCCGTTGAGGATCCAGCCGTCGCCTCGGCCTAGTAGCGTCGCGAGCGTCTTGCTCCGTGCGACCGAGTTGCCGTGCTTGGTCCATGCACAGGGAACCAGCCCCCAGTAGCCGTCGGACCAGCCCAGCATGTCGTCGAACCGGTCGCCGGCGAGACTGGCCGCCTCTTCCTCCTTCGCATGACACGCCACGCAGTGCTTGTCGAGCACCGGCTGCACGAGCCGTGGAAACGTGACGGGCCGGGTCCACTCGGGCAGTTCGGGCGTTAGTTTTCGCGGTGCCATCGTCAGGGCGGTCGGGTTGCCCAGGGTCTGGACCGGGCGGTGCTTGTCCTCGTGGCAACCGATGCACGTGAGCTGCTCGCCCGGGTGAACGAACGCGGCCGAACGCATCGTCTGCACGGCCCGCCCCGATTCGTCCAATGCTTGAAAATAGATCGGCACGCCCACGGGCGCCTCGAAACGGCAACTGCCGTCCTCCTCGACCGGTACGGTCCCGAGCACCGAGCGGGTGAGCGAATGCTTGCCGTAGCCGACTTCCGGATCGATATGGACGGGCGTCGTTTTGGGATAGATCTGCACGACCCGAAGGGCGTCGATCTTGGTCCCCGCCGGCCAAGGAAACTCCGACTCGTAGACGTTCATCACGGTAATGGTCGCCGGCCGCACGTTACCGTCCGCCGGCAGATCGGCCTTGGCCTGTTGCGTTTGGATCGGGATGGCCGGCGGACGGCGTCGGGCTCGCAATGGGATCGGATCGAGGCAACTCAACGGGCCGGGCAACCCGGCCAGACGGATCCGGTTGCCGAACGCGTCGACCAGATACAACTCGTGCCGCGTGTCCATCGCCAACGTGCCCTCGGCGCCTTCGGTGTAGACGCACAGGTAGAAGTCTTCGCTCAACGGCCATGGCGTGCCGTAGTTGTACGTCTGCCAGGTGCCCTCCGCCTCGGCGAACGGGGCGTCGGGCGTGAGCCGTTTGATCTGGCTACGCTGCCGGTCGTCGCGGATTCGCTGGTCGATCAGGATCAGCGACCCGTAGAACAGCCCGTGATGTGGCGCGGCCACTGCAACGAACTTGTGCGAGCCGGGTATCGCGCGGATGCCCAGTTCCATCGTGGGACGCACCTTCGGATTGTTCTCGGGATAGTTGCCGTGCCAACTTCGCGGGTCGCGGCCGTCCGGGTAGCAGAGCCACAGATGGTGCGCGATATCGGCGTCGCGATCGACGTAGTCCCAGCGTGTGTAGGCGATCATGCCGTCGTTGCTCACGCTCGGTTGCCATTCGTTCGTTTCGTGATAGCTCAGCGTGATGATGTCGCTGCCGTCGGGCATCATGCCGTGCAGCGTATAGGTCGGAAACGAAGCCCCATGGCAACGGCCATACCCGCCGCGCCGGCCCGAGACGAACGCCACCCGCCCGTTGGGCAACACGCACGGATCGAAATCGTTCCACGGCCCGTCGGTCAACTGCTCGAGGTTTTCGCCATCCAGGTCGGCCCGGTAGATGTGCAGCGTCGACTCGGGCGCCCAGTAGTAATCGGGGGAACCATCTCTGTTGCCGCCCGGCCGGTAGGGATACGTGCCGAACCATTGCCCGCCGGGCGCCGACGTCTGGAGCGTGCCCGGCTGGCATTCGGTCCAAGCGAAGTAGATTTTGCCGGCTTCCCAATCGAGCTCCAGCCCGACGCACGAACCGTCGGAAAGCTTCATTCCGGCAGTGCGACCGCGCCCAATCGTTTTGCCCTCAAAGACACTCCGTACCCTGGGTTTCTCGCCAAAAGCGTCGTCCAACACATAGACACCGCCGCCGGGCCGCATCAGAAACCCATAGTTCTGCGGACACATGTGGCGAGCCGCGGGCGTCACGCGACCGGCGAAGATGATCTGATCGAAGTCGAGCAACGGATTCTTCAACGCGATCGTGCGCTGCAGCGTCTGAATCTCGGCAAACAGAGCACGCCGCGAGTGTCGTGGGCCAGCAGCCACCTTCGGCGCCAACTGCTTGAGCGCGAGCCGTTCGGCCGAGAAGTCCGGGGCGCCGGGCATTGCGGCCAGATGGTCGAGCAATGCCCGAGTACGGCGGAAGATCACATCGCACGGGTCGCGATCGCTATCGAGAATCAGCGAGTCCGGGCGAAACGCCTCGGCGGCGATCTTCTGAAACCACGCACGATTGTTCAAGTCCTTCTCGATCTGCTCGAACTGGCCGGCCGTGGCCGGCCGACTCGCTCCGATCGCAACCAGGCAGCACGCAAGCGGCAGAATAAGTCGTCGCATCGGTCTTCTCCCGGGCAAGGTTGGAGTGAAGGCGAACACGGACGCCGATCCGCATCCCCATCATATCGCCCCGCCGCAGAGAACTCCAGGGGGGCAACGCGAACCGGCCGCAGGACCATTGACGTACCCGACCCCAACGGGGTCCGACAACAAAGCCCAGGGTCGCTTATGGTGGCCTTCGGCCACAACCAAATTGAACAAAAGCTTGTTCAAAAAACAAGCTTTTGCACAATTGCAATGCAGCGCACCCTGGGTCACGATGACCCAACGCCACAACAACCTCAACGAGGTTGTACAACTGCCCGCGGCCATGTGGAACACCTTCGGCGTTCGTTTCGTCGTCCAAGCCACTCGACCTAGGGTGCGCTGCGCGACCCTAGGCTTCGTTGTTCGGCGCCGTTGGGGTCGGTGTTCATGTCGCTGTTTCGCGATTTCTCTTTCGTACTCCAACCAACCAGTTCAGGAACCTTCGCCGATACTTGCAGGCTGGACAGAACTTGTCCCTCGCAACCTGAGGGTTGTCTGCCAGCTTCATCTCCTTGAAATCGGGAGTGCCCAATCCAATGGCTTTGTGCGAGGGAAGCCCGAAGTAGGTTGGATCGTACGATGAAAAGTCAACCATACAGAAGTTGCAGAGCACAATACGACTGTCGAACACCTCACATTCCGAATATGTGTGCTTGCCATCATTGAGATGGTCGAGCTCAACCGGATCATGTCCACAGTCCCAGCATGGTGACACATCCCTAACTTCAAGCTCAGTGGCACAAATTCGACACTGTTCTCTCTTCATCTTATTCCACCGTG
>JAZFUB010000373.1:0-7041 GCA_036447015.1 Thermoguttaceae bacterium
GCGGTCCGACTGCCAGCCACATTCTGTTGGGGCCCGTGAGGCTCGATGGCGTCGAGCCCATCAGCGACGCCGCCGCGATCATTGTCGACACCAACACGCTCGGCCGGCCCGCACAGCGCATGGGTGACGTCAACGGCGACGGAATCACCGACCTGGTGTTTTGGCTCGCCAACGACACGGATTCTCGGTTCAGCCTGTCGATCCTTTTCGGCCACGCCGGTGGCAACCTTCCGCGAGTGCTCACCGGGGCCGACGTCGACCGGCGACTTATTGTCGATCTGCCTTTACTTTACGTCGACGTACCTTACGTCGACGTACCCACTTTGTCGGACGCGGAAATGCTGGTGCTGGATTGGGATGGGGACGGCTTCGATGACGTGGCGCTCCTCGGCAATTCGGGCGTCTCGATCGCCGGCCAAATCTTCTCAGGCAAGACCCTGACCGAGGCGCCCCCCGTCAGTGTAGCCTCGGAGGTCTTGCTGACGATCTTGCCGGACAGCACGGTTCTCGAACGTGTATTGGTGGACATCTTCGACACCGCCCCCGACGGAGGTCACTGGACAGACGTGCTAGGCGCGTCAAAGCCGTCCGGGACGTTCGTGGCCGCCGTGGCAGGTGACGTCAACGGCGACGGCCTCGACGATCTGCTTCTGGGCGATCCTCAGTTCGTGCATATTGAGCGGAACTTCTTGGGCACTGCGGCGCTGAACGCCGATTTGGGGCGGGCATACCTGCTGCTGGGGCGAGCCGATCCGCCGCTGTTTGGAGTGGTTAGCCTTGCCAAGGCCGACTCCATTCTTCAGGACTGGGAACTGGGCGACAGCCTCGCCGCGCTGGGGGATGTGAATCTGGACGGGTACGACGACTTCGCCATCGGCCGAAACCGCGAAGACAATCTGACGGCCCCCGGCGGCTTGTTGATCTTCCACGGCTCGGAGGACCCCAGCGGCTTCAACGGAGTGCGCCTCACGTCGGAGTTGTTGGCCGACCAGACTGTCCGGCGGCAAGCGCCGGGTCAACTTGGCAGCGGGCTCGCCATGGTCGGCACCTTGGAAGCCACCGCCGGGGACTTCAACGGCGACGGGCGTGTCGACCTGGCCATCGGTGAACCGCTTCGCATCGTGGAGAACACCACCGGCGACGTGCTTGCGACGGACGCCCGTGGCCGCCTCTACGTCTTCTTCTCCGTCGCCGATCAGGGCGATTCGTTGGTGCTGACCGACGCCGACGTCGTGTTGCAGGGCGAATCCGCTTCCGACCGGCTGGGCACCTTGCCGTCCGCTCCCGGGCTGGACCTCAACGGCGACCGCATCCACGACATCGTCACGGCAGCATCCCGAGCCGTGACCCTTCTCGACGATCGGGATCCGCTGACCGGCAAGGTCTATGCCATTTACGGCGCCCGAACGCCGGGAGAACTGCCCGAAGTCTTCAACGTGCTGTCCAACCGGAGCATTACCGGCAGCGGCGACTTCCTCGTAGGCCCCGGCCAGCCCGAGGTGTTCCCCTTCGCGTTCGCTAGCGCAGGTGCCGGGGCGGAAGAACTTTGGTATCGATTCACCACCTTGGGCGACGGCAGCCCGGGTAAACACATCCTGGTAGCTCCCGAGGCCCGGGAAACGCAAACCACCCTGATCGAAGGCCGCTTCGGTCTGGTCACGCGTGTTCTCGACGGTTTCACGGTAACACCGGCCGGTGACGACGTCTTGCTCAGCGGCAAAGAAGGGGCCTTTGGCGTGATGGAGTTCGACCTGGGCGCCTACCTGGATCGTCTCGACCCGGCCGATCGTCTCGACAACGCCGATCCGCTGGAAGCCGTACGGCTGATGCTAGCAAGCGTGGTGCCGGCGGGCGGTGGTTCTTTGCGCGTCGACGTGTTGGCAAGCGAGGGCGACGGGTACGTTACCGCGGTGGACGCCACCGCCGAGGCGACCTTCACCACGGAAGTGGAGCTCGTTACCCTCGGTACCAGCCTGCTCGATGTGGATCTTACCGAAGCAGTTCGTAAGGCGCTGGAATCCGGAAAGACGCGTCTGACGGTTCGTTTTCGGTTCCTCGAAGGGGGCGACGATGAATTGCTTGAAATCGACAACTCAGCCGCGGCTCAGACAGGGCTGATGGTGACCACCGCTCGGGAAGAGGGTGTGTTGGCCGACCTCCATGACGCCCAGGGGGCCTTGCTTCAGTCGAATAGATCGCTGCTGGACATGCAACTGCTTTCGGCCGGAACCTACTTCCTCCGCGTGTACAATCCATTTGCGGCCGCTCCAACGGCCTTTACGATTCTGGTCACGCCGCCGGCGCCGGGTGATAGCCATCCGATTTCCGACCGCGACACGATCCGCGCCGGCGACGGCAACGACGTCGTTGCCGGTAACGCCGACATCGACGCGCTGTTCGGCGAAGGCGGCGACGACCAGTTCCACGCCGAAAAGATCGAGGTCCGCGACGCCGAACCCGGTGAGCTCCCAATCATCGATCCGAGAGCTTCTGACGACATCCGCACTTGGATGTCCGGACCCTTGGATGCAAGGGTCCTGATCCCCGACCCGTCGCTAAGGCTCGCCTTGGCCGAGGCGTTGGGAATCCCCATTACCACGTCCTGGCGCGGTACGCCGATCGAATCGCGGTCCCTCTTCCTGTCCGACCTGGGTGCCTTGAAGGAGTTGGACGCCGGGCACTTCGGAATCACGGACATCTCGGGGCTGGAGTCGGCCGTCAATCTCCGCAAGTTGATTCTTTCGGGCAACGAGATCTCGGACTTGTCGCCGATTCAGCCGGTCTCCGCCGGTCAATCCGGGGCCATGTATCTCGAATACCTCAACGCGGATGGAAATCAAATCTTCGACCTCAGTCCCCTGGAGTTGCTCAGCGAACTCGAACGGCTCAGCCTCGACGGCAATCCGATCACCGACCTCCGCCCCCTGGCCGGTTTGACGCAACTCGATTTCCTCAGTATCGACGGACCTCAAAGTGCGTTGCCCCGGCTCCCCAGAGACTTCCTGTACACGGGAACCCGCGCGCCGCACCAACTCACGCAACCGCCTTCCTGGTCCGGGACGTTCGGTCATTCGATTGCCGTCATAGGCAACCGCATCCTGGTCGGTTCTCCGACAACCCAAGTGGGTGGCGTGCCTTATGCGGGTGCCGTTTACGTGTTCGACGCCACAACCGGCCGGCACTTGTCGACAATCAACAACCCCGACCCGGAAGTTTACCATCGCTTTGGACATTCACTGGCCCCATTCGGAGAAAACATCCTGGTGGGTGCTCCTCGTTCGGAAGTAGACGGCTTCTCGGGCGCAGGTGTCGTGTTTGTGCTTGATGTGTCTACCGGCCTACAACTCTTCGACCCGATCCCCAACCCGAACGCGATGTCCGATTCATCCGGCACCTTCGGCCTTTCGGTCAATGTATTCGGACAAAATATCCTCGTAGGGGCACCTAATGCTCCGACGGAAGGCGGGGCCGTCTACGTGTTTGACGGGGCGAACGGTCGGCATCTGCAAACGATCGATAACCCCAACTCAAGCACCAGCGACCGCTTCGGCTCGTCGCTGGAAGTGCTCGGCCACCATATCCTGGTGGGAGCACCGGGCTACGACAGCCCGCTTGAGTCCGATGTCGGAATCGTTTATCTGTTCGAGGGGCTCACCGGCGAGCCATTCTTGACAATCAACAACCTCGCTCCCGACGTCGAGCCCCCCCTTGCCGCCGCCCTCGGTGACTCGTTTGGTCAAACATTGGCGGTCAGTGGCAACCAGATTTGGGTGGGAGCTCCGGGCGATTTTTCCGACCCTTCCGCTGAAAGGGCCGTTTACAGCTTTACACTTACACCTGAGGGCATCGATACCCCGTTGAGGTTGACCGTTCCGACCGAAGACGTCTGGTTCGGCTCTGCGATCGCGTCAGTCGGTGCCAATGTCCTTATTGGGGCTCCGCCTTTGCCCACCTCGGACGAGGGGGCCGCCTACTTGTTCAATCCGGCCGGCGTCTTGTTGGCCACGCTGAGTCCCTCCCCAGGCAACGGAGAGTCCTTCGGCCATTCTGTCGCCGCGGTCGGCACGGCCCCGCTGGTCGGCGCTACCCTTTTCAATTTTATGGGCATCGAGGTTTCCGCCGGATCGGTGTATCTCTACGACGCCATGGGCCCCCACGACCTTTGGGCTTTGAAAGACCTGACGGAATTGAAATGGCTGAGCGTCTCGGGCAATCGAATTGAAGACATCACTCCGCTCGACGGCCTCGGACACCTGGAGCATTTGTACCTGAACAACAATCGGATCCGCAGCATCGAGACCCTGGCCGACATGGAATCGACCGGCGGCGGACCGGCGTTGTTGCTGGTCGATCAGCTGCAAACTCTCCGCCTCGAAGACAACCCGCTGGATAACGACGCTCACGAACTCTTCGTGCCCCAGTTCGAGTCGGCATGGGAAACGCGGGAGGTCGACTTCTCGTACGGCCGCAATCCCCACGCGCCGGTCGTCGAACCGATCGGCCCACAATCGATCGCGTCCGAGGAGACATTGACCATCGACCTGCTGCCGCCTTTGGCTGTGGGGGGCGGCCTGACGTTTGACGGCGGTGATGATGTGATGCGGCTACCGACCGAGGTGCTCCACAATCTTACCAGCGTGACCACCGAGTTCTGGCTGAACACCTCCAAGCGCGGCTCGCAGGCCATTCTCAGCGGTGCCAGCTCGGACGTGGGCAGGTCGGGAGCGGACAACGAGTATCTCATTTACTTGCACAATTCCAGCACCCTTCGGTTGTATAGCAAGGGGAAGGTCAGCCAATGGGATATCTCCGCAATCTCTCTTGAAGCCGGCGGCTGGCATCATTTCGCGGTTGTAAGCGACGCAACGTCGGCCATGGCGAGCCTCTACGTCGACGGCGTGTGGCAAGGATTCCGCTTGTTCGATTCCACGCCCTTGGATATAGACTCGTTGGTCGTTGGCCAGGAACAAGACAGTGTCACCGGGCCCTTCGATCCCGAGCAGGCGCTTGAGGGCACGTTGAAAGATCTTGTCGTTTGGTCGGTCGCTCGCGCAGCCCAGCAGATCCGGTCCGATCGGTTGCGTGTCCGGTCGGATGGAGCGGGTGGCTTTTCCATGGACGAGCCGGGATTGGTTGCCTACTGGCGTCTCGACGACGCCGCCGGCACGGCATCCGACAGCTCGGGCAACGGCCGTCACGGCACACTCGGCATTGGAGTCACCGCACCGGTTTGGACACCCCAGCCCGAGGCTTTGGGGCGGATTGTTGCCGCGCTGGACGAGGACGGCGATGAGATATTCTTCACCGTCGAAAGCGACAATGCCCTGGTCACGGTCGACGTGGAGGGCGGGCAACTGGTCGCCACGTCGGGCACAGACTTGGGAACCGCCACAATCACGGTCACCGCCCACGACGGCCCCAGCGGTCCGGGCGATTGGCGTGGCCGCACCGACCGCCACACTTTTGATATCAATGTCGGTCTCGGGGCCATCTACGGCACGATCTGGCACGAGCTCGACCGCAGCGGCACCCGCGATCCCGATGAGCCACTCCTGGAAGGCTGGACCGTTTTCATTGACCTCGCGCTCGCGGCTGAGCCACTCCCGAAAGGCTGGACCGTTTTCATTGGCCCCGCGCTCGCGGATGAACCGTTGGGCCAGACCGAGACTGATGCCGACGGCAACTATGCGCTGACGGATCTTCCTGAGGGGAATTACGCCGTCACGGTGGATGTCCCGGCGGCCTGGTACACCGCGCATCCGGGGGCGTACCGATCCATGTTTGCCGACAGTTTTGCCGACTCCACTCCCGTCGGGTGGGTGATCGACAGCGACTACCCGACGGGCGGGCTCGGCCTTGGGGACGGCCTTGGGGGCGGCCTTGGGGACGGCCTGAGGATCAACGAATTCCTGGCAGTCAACGTCTCCAACTTGCGGGACGAGGACCTGAACTTCTCGGACTGGATTGAACTCCATAATCCAACTCCGACGGCGATCAACCTCGCCGGATGGTCCCTCACCGACGACGCTAGCCAATTGACCAAGTGGCGACTACCGCAAGGAGCAATGCTCGGGCCCGACGAATTCCTCATTGTGTTCGCTTCGGGCGAGAACCGCACCGATCCGACCGGCCCTCTGCATACCAATTTCGTCCTCCGCAGCGGCGGCGGATTCCTGGCGCTGATCGAACCCGACGGGCAAACGGTCGCCACCGTGTTTGGCGCCGGCTCGGTGGGCTATCCTGAGCAATTCCCGGACGTTTCATACGGTTTTAGTGCCGGCGACCTTTCCGGGTCCACTCTCGGTGCCCCGACACCCGGTTTTGCGAACGAACCGAAGTGGCATTTGTCGCGCGGTCGCAGATCGCAATTGGGCGGCGGTCTCGGCTCGAGCCTCTATTTCGGCTGGGGTGAAACCGAGAACACGTTTGGAAACTACGACGCCGGTCGTACGGCAGGAACGATCACCTCGCCGCCGATCGACTTGACTGACGCCTCGGAGGCTCAACTGCATTTCAACTACTTCTTGGAGACAGACGGCAGTACGGACGTCGCCGAAGTACTCGTTTCCTCCGACGGAGCACCCTATCTCACGGTGCTGGCGAATCGTGGCGGAGGGCTTTCCGATTCGACCGCCGACTGGACACCGGCAACCGTCGACTTGATGCCCTTCCTCGGCGGCACCATCCAGGTCCGCTTCGCTTTTGATTCGATCGACGCTCAAAACAACACGTACGAAGGTTGGTCGATCGACGATGTGACCGTGGCGGCCGACAAGGGGGCGCCGTTTACCCAAGTCATCACGTTGGGTGATGGGAACCTCCTGGCCACGAACGTCGACTTCGGCATGCTGCGCGTCGTGAGCATCGAGGCCACATCCGCCGCTTGGAACGCCAAGGGAAACAACACCTTTGCCGAGGGACCCTTTGAAGAAGGCCGCCGGGTCGATGTCAACCTTCACCTGCACGATCCCGATCCAAGCAACGGCAGCAACTTCAGCTATCTGTGGGATGTCTTCTTCGGCGGCGTGATCGTCGCCGAGT
>JAZFUB010000374.1:0-10062 GCA_036447015.1 Thermoguttaceae bacterium
AGATAGGCTGTCGAATCTCGGGCCGTTGGGTTATGATCGATAGTTGGCATTCGCACCGATCCCTCCTTGCCCAACGGAACCCACGATGGCTGCCCGCCTGCGCCCGACCAAGAAACGCCCCCCCAGGAAACGGGTCCCGCCGAAAAAGATATCGGTGAAGACGGTGCCGAAAACCGGCGCGAAAACCGATCCATCCCCGCCGGGCGAGCGGCTGCAAAAGGTCCTGGCCGCCGCCGGGGCCGGTAGCCGCCGGCAGTGCGAGGAACTGATTCTTACCGGGCGCGTCGAGGTCGATCGGTGCGTGGTGACCGAGTTGGGCACCCGAGTCGACCCGAGCGAGCAGGAAATCCGCCTCGACGGCAACGCTCTGCCGAAGGTCAAACTCGTCTGCTACGCGCTGAACAAGCCGACCGGCGTCGTCTCGACCAGCAACGACCCCTCGGGCAGGCCGCGGGTGATCGACATGGTCGAGTCGCGTGGGATGCGGCTGTTCACGATCGGTCGGCTCGACATGAACAGCGAGGGGTTGATCCTGGTGACCAACGACGGCGCCCTGGCCGACCGTCTGACGCATCCCCGCTATGGCGTCGAGAAGGTCTATCGTGTCCAGGTGGCCGGCCGGCCCACACGCGAGGCGTTGGCCGAGGTCCGTCGGGGCGTCTACCTGGCGGAAGGGTTCGCACGCGTCACCGGGTTGCAGATCAAATCGCACCACAAGGCGAGCACGATCCTTGAAATGGTGCTGCGAGAAGGCCGCAACCGCGAAATTCGCCGCGTGCTGGCCCGGGTCGGACACAAGGTGCAGCGGCTCGTCCGCATCGCGATCGGACCGGTGCGATTGGGAGACTTGCAGCCGGGCGAGTCGCGGCTGCTCTCGTCGAAGGAAATCAACGAACTGCGCCAAGAGGCCGACCCGAAGAAGCCTCGCAAAAAGACCGTCCGTAAGAAGACCGGCGGTGAGACGACCGATCGCCGGGCAGTTGCCGGCAAAGGGACTGCTCGCAAGAAGACGGTCCGCAAGGGGACCGGCGGCGGCAAGTCTGCAAAAGCGACGAAGAAGACGGCGAAACGCGAGCAAGGTGGCAAGGGCCGCAAGGCGATCAGGGGAAGCAAGAGATGAGCGGCCAAGAATGCTGCACTACCTACGCCGACGAAGCCTGGCAGGGGACGGTCGTGGTCCTGGAAAACGTCCGGGTCGCCCAGGACACGTTTCGAGTCCGTTTTGCCTGTCCCCAGATCGCCCGACGGGTCGTGCCGGGCCAGTTCGTCATGCTCCGCCTGGCCGGTCTGAACGATCCGCTTCTGGGTCGTCCGTTGGCCGTCTATAACGTGTCGGACGGCCCCGACGGGGAGCCGCTCTGCATCGACGTCGTCTACCTGGTCGTCGGCAAGATGACCCGACGCCTGCCCGCATTGCAGCCGGGCATGTCGCTCGAAGTCTGGGGGCCGTTGGGCAACGGGTTCCCGCCGACCGAAGCGGCGCACCTGATCATGGTTGCCGGCGGCATCGGTCAGACTCCCTTTCTAACGCTGGCCCAAGAGTCTCTCGGGCTACGGACCTTCGGCGAGCCGGCCCGACGGGGCGAACCGGTCGAGCAGGTCACGCTCTGCTATGGCGGTCGCAGCGGCGGCCACTTGGCCGGGGTCGAGGACTTTCAGAAATTGGGCGTCGACGTGCGTCTGAGCACTGACGACGGTTCGGTCGGTCATCACGGCCTGGTCACCGATCTGATCCGACCGCTGCTCGAAGGGTCGGCAGCCGACGGAACATCCGGCAAGTGGCAGATCGTCTGCTGCGGTCCGGAGCGGATGATGGAAGCGACGGCCCGAATTGCCGAAGAACTGGACCTGCCGTGTCACGTTTCGTTGGAAACCCCGATGGCCTGCGGCATCGGCATCTGTTTCAGTTGCGTCGCAAAGATTCGCGACGCATCGGGCGAGTGGGACTACCGGCGCACCTGCGTGGAAGGGCCGGTCTTCGATGCCAGGACGGTCGAGTTCTGAGCGCCGGCTAACCTTGTCGGAAAACGTCTAGCCCTGTTTCAGGGCCTTGATCTTCGCCGACAAGCGCGACTTGGTTCGGGCGGCCGCATTGGGGTGAATGATGTTTCGCTGGCCGGCCCGGTCGAGCCCTTTGACGGCCAGGCGGAACTCCGTCTCGGCGGTTCCGGCATCGCCGGCCTCGATCGCCTCGCGAACCTTGCGGCATTGGGTCCGCGTGGCGCGGAGGATCGATCGATTACATTCCCGGTGGGCAACGTTCTGCCGGAGTCGCTTCTCGGCACTCTTCGTGTTAGGCATGTCTGAGGGTCTTCGTCGGTTCCTGATTCTATGTTCAGCGCACAGGGCGCACGTTTTGCTCAATCACCTTGCTCATTCAACGCGAAGCTACTCATTGTCGCGCATTTCCCGGATCTTGTCCAGTAGACTCGAGACGTCTTTATGGGCAAAATCGATTTCGGCCAGATGGGTCAGGTGTTCTTCCGCCTTGTCGAGGTCTTTCAGGCCGAAAGCCAGCTTTCCGACCAGGTAAAGGGCCTTTTTCTTGTTATCCGCGTCACGGTCGGGAATCCCGAGAATGGCCGATTCGTAGTGACTGATCGCCAGCCGATACTGCTTGATTTGTTGGAAGCACTGACCTAAATGGAGTAAGCATACCCCCTTTATGTTAGGATCATTCTTGGCCTGTTGCAATTCCCGAATTGCCTCGCTGTACTGCTTGGTCGACTGGTAGGCCACCCCCAGGTCGAACTTGCAGCGGACGTTGTTCGGGTAGAGTTCGCACTGTCCTTTGCGATAGTCCAGCTGCTTTTCCATGTATTGCTTGCGGAGTTTCTTCTTGGTTTCCTCATCTTCCGCGTTCATGATTTCCTTGCCGAGCCGACGAATCTGAACATCGTCCAATCGGCTGCGGACTGCCGGATCACCGTTGGAAACGTCGAGCGCCTTGGTAAGCAACTCTTCGGCCGCTTTGAAATCGTCCTGATCGGAGTGCAACTGGGCCAACTCGTAGTAATTGGACAATTCCTCGGGCTGCTGATCGATCTGCTGTCGGAGCTTGACTTCCAGCGAAAGCTCTTTCGCAGGTTTTGAGCTCGCATCTCGGGGGATGCCGCCGGTCGAGTCGCTGTCCTGCGATTCGTGTTGCGAGGCTGATCTGGCGACGCTGCCGAATTTTTTGTCCTCGTCTTTCTCCTCGTAGCGGCCCTTTTTGATCGTCTGTTCCACGGCCAGGTTGGCGATCTGCTTCCGGGCCTCCACATCCTCTGGAAGGGCCTGTTGAACCCGGTGCCAGCAGGCAATGGCCTGGTCGAACTGGTCTCGGGTGGCCAGGGCCTTGGCACAGTGCCGATTGACCGCGGGATTCTTCGGATCGACGTTCAACGCAGCGTTCAGATAGTACAACTCCGGCTCGTCCGCCTCCAGTTCATCCGAGGCGGTGGCCATGGCCCTCAGTGTGGGTACATCCCACGGATTGACCGCCAGGACCTTCAGCCCATTCTTGATCACATCGTCCCATCGGCCTTTTCCCTTTGCCTTCTTGACGGCGCTTCGGGCCCCACGTTCCTTGAGTTGGGCCAGCTTGCCACCTGTCTTGTTGTTGTTATACTTTTTCTGCAGGTTGCCGAGGTAACTCTGGACGTAGCTCAGGTTCGAAGGGTCGCCCAACACGCATTGCGAGAGCAGTTCGGTGGCATAGTCGTGGTTCCCCTGCGACATCATCTGGCTGCCGCGCTCGAAGATCTTCTGTAGCCGCTTGCGTTTGGCAGGCGAAAGGGGCTCCCGTGGAGCCTCGCCTGATTGATCGGGATTTGTAGGGGTTTCGTCGGATGCCATGGTCGACCGGATGCAGCGCTAACGAGACAGAAATCGATTACCTTTCCATTCTAGCAGGTCGACTCCCCAACACAACGTCTTTAGTCCGTATCGTTTAGCTATGAGTCAGCAACGACGCCGTCGAATCGGAAGAGTCTTTCTCGTGGGAGCCGGTCCCGGCGATCCGGGCCTGATCACCTTGCGAGGCGTCCAATGCCTCGCCCAGGCCGATCTCGTCCTGCACGACTGGCTGGTCAACCCGGCCATTTTGCGCCATGCGAACCCGGCTGCCGAGATCGCGTGTTTGGGCAGCCATGGCGCAAAGGCAACTCAACGAGTGATCCCGCAGGACGAGGTCAACGCCCGGATGGTCACGGCAGCGCAGCAGGGAAAGACGGTCGTACGGCTGAAGGGGGGGGATCCGGACGTT
Source organism: Thermoguttaceae bacterium (assembly GCA_036447015.1). Classification (GTDB taxonomy): domain Bacteria; phylum Planctomycetota; class Planctomycetia; order Pirellulales; family Thermoguttaceae; genus JAZFUB01. Next base: position 4,247 of record JAZFUB010000374.1, read on the forward strand.
TTCGGACGCAGTGCCGAGGAGATCGAGGCTCTCGACGCCGCCGGAATTCCGGTGGAGACGGTTCCGGGCGTTACCGCTGCATTGGCCGCGGCCGGATATGCGGGCATCCCAATCACCCATGGCAAACACTGCTCGGCGGTCGCCTTGGTGACCGGCCATGAACGACACAACAAGGTGGGGCCGCCGTTGGACTACGGCGCATTGGCCCGGTTTCCAGGTACGCTGGTCTTTTACATGGGCGTGACCACCGCGCCCCATTGGAGTGGGGCACTGATCACCGAAGGCAAGCCGGCAGATACGCCCGTTGCGATCGTGCGGCGTTGCTCATTGCCCGACCAGCAGACGGTCCGCTGTACGCTGGCGACGCTGCCGGAGACCATCGCCGAGCATCGGCTCAGACCGCCGGCGGTGATCATCGTTGGTCAGGCCGTTGCGTTGGCAACGGAGGTCCCGTGGTTTGCTTCGCGACCGCTGTTCGGCCAGTGCGTCCTGGTGACGCGTCCGAAGGATCAGGCCGGCCCGTTGTGGCAGCGGCTGACGGACCTCGGGGCCGAAGTCTTGCAGCAGCCGGCCATCCGAATCTCGGATCCCGCGGATTGGGGGCCGGTTGACGCGACGCTCGAGCGGCTCGACCGCTACGACTGGTTGGTCTTCTCCAGCGTCAACGGCGTTCGCTATCTGTTGGATCGGCTGTGCAACGGCGGTGGCGATCTGCGACGCCTGGGACACATGAAACTGGCGGCCATCGGTCCGGCAACGGCCGACGAGCTGCGCCGATATCGCCTGCAAGCCGACCTGATGCCCCAGCAGTATCGGGCCGAATCGCTCGCCGACGAGTTGGTCGCCAAGGCGGGCGGAGAGCGGTTCCTGTTGGCCCGGGCCAGCCGTGGCCGCGAGGTGTTGGCCCAGCGGCTCACCGCCGCCGGCAGCACCGTGGATCAGATCGTCGTCTACTCGAGCACCGATGTTCCGCAGCCCGAGCCCGAGGTCGCGGCCGCCATGTCGGCCGGGCGCATCGACTGGGTAACGGTCACCAGTTCGGCCATTGCCCGATCGCTGGGGGATCTGTTCGGCGAGCAACTCCACCAGCCCAAGTTGGCCAGCATCAGCCCGATCACCTCCGGCGTGCTGCGCGAGTTGGGCTTCGAACCGGCAGTCGAGGCCGTCGAGTACACGATGGATGGCCTGATTGAAGTGATGTTGGCGAACCAAGAAGGAACCGTGCAATGAACCGTTATGTCGAAATCGAGTTCGATTGTGTCCCCCTGCGATCGATTGGGCGGATGGACGTGCCGATGGATGCGTCGCCGAAGTTCGTCGAGAAGGCCGACCGGATCAAACGGGCCATAGAGAAACACGGTCGGCACAATACCTACTATCTGCACAAGGCAACCTGCACGTTCCGGCTGACCAACGACGCGGCGGTCGGGATGCTCAAATTCCGCTTCGAGGGGACCGTGCTGACCGATGCGGAGGATCAAGAGACGCTCGGCTGCGATCTGGACATCCAGCTGGAACGTGACACGTGCGACTGGATCACCGAACCGATCGTCCAGTGGTTCCGTGAGACCGTCGGCCATGCCGTCCGGGTGGAGTTCGATCTCTATATCCACGCGGGCGATCTGAAGCAGACGATCGAGCGGTTGGAAAAAACCGAGGCCGAGAGCGACGAACACGGCGGATTCCTGGGTATGGGCCTGTGAGTGGGACGAAGTTGATCGTCGGCTGCGGGTACCTGGGTCGGCAGGCGGCCCGGCGATGGATCCGTGCCGGACATGCGGTCGTCGGCGTCGTCCGCCATGCGGAGCATGCCAAGCAGCTTCGCCGATTGGGCGTCCGGCCGATGCTCGCCGATGTGACCCGACCGGCAACGCTCGCCGACCTGCCTTCGGCCGAAACGATCCTCTATTGCGTCGGTCTCGATCCCCAAAGCAACCGTTCGCGACGGGCACTCTACGTCGACGGGCTGCGCAACGTGCTGCGGACCGTCGGAGAATCGACCCGACGGATCATCTGCACCAGCTCGACCGGCGTCTATGGGCAGACCGACGGCGGATGGGTCGACGAAGACTCGCCCTGTGGGCCGACCCGGGAGGCCGGCCGCGTCTTTCTCGAAGCCGAACAGTTGCTGTCCGGCCATGCCTTGGGCCCTCGGGCGATCATTTTGCGTCTGGCGGGACTCTACGGACCGGGACGTGTTCCCCGAAAGGCCGATGTTCGGGCTGGAAAGCCGATCGTCGCGCCGCAACGAGGATACCTGAATCTGATCCACGTCGACGATGCGGCAAGCGTGGTGTTGGCCGTCGAAACTCGGGCAACGCCGCCGCGGACCTATTGCGTGGCCGACGGGCATCCCGTCGAGCGTCGAGCCTACTTCGGCGGGCTGGCCAAGCGGCTCGGCGCGATGCGGCCCCAGTTCGTCGAGCCGCTGAGCGAGGCACCGGCAGCCATTCGCGCGGCGGCCGACAAGCGGGTCAGCAACACGCGAATGATGGCAGAACTGGGCGTCATCCTGCAATATCCATCGATCGACGATTTTTGGAAAAACGCCCCGGACGAGGATTTCGATTGAGCAGAGGTTCGGGTGGCACGTCCCTGAGGTACGAAGGGCGTGGTGTCACCGCAAAAACCACGCCCTTCGTACCTCAGGGACGTGCCACCCGACGCATCATGAATCCTAGCAAACTGTCCCGAAGAGGGGGTATAGTTGACTTTGTTGACTAACATTGATATCATTGATGAATTCGCGGAACTTACAGTTCACTACGCCATCATCCAGTTAGCCCGGTCGCCTGCGACCGGGTTATTCAGCGGACTGCCCGGCTTTCCGGTCGCAGGCGACCGGGCTAACAGTGAATCACGCTGAAAAGATAAGACTCCCATGACGAAACGGACTTCCGACCTGACCCCCAGCGACGAAGAACTGGCGGCGCTGCATCGCGCGAGCCTGGAATTGGAGGAGGCGAGCCCCGAAGAGATCATCCGCTGGGCGGTCGAGCGATACCACCCGAAACTGACCATGGCCACGGCCTTCGGGCCCGAGGGATGCCTGATTCTGTCGATGCTGACCAAGATCGAGCCGAGCGTCTACGTCTTCAATCTCGAGACCGGCTATCAGTTCCAAGAGACGCTCGACACGCGCGACCGCATTGCCGAGAAATACGGGATCGTCGTCGACTATCAGCAGGATTGCACGGTCGAGGAGTTCGAGGCAGCCCACGGTGGCCCGATCCATCAGACCGAATCGAACCGCTGCTGCTTGGAGCGAAAGATCAAGGTCCTGCAGCGGGTTTCCAGCGGCTTCGATGCCTGGATGAGCGGGATTCGCCGCGACCAGAGTCCGCATCGGGCCGGCGCCCCGATTGTCGGATGGGACAAGAGGTTCGGTCTGGTGAAGATCAGTCCCTTGGCCAATTGCACGAGCAAATGGGTCTGGAAACGGATCATGGACGAAGAGGTTCCCTACAATCCGCTGCACGACGAGGGTTATCCGAGCGTCGGCTGCAAGCCATGCACGCGAGCGGTACTCTTCGGAGAAGACGAACGGTCCGGACGTTGGAGCGGCTCGGCCAAGACCGAGTGCGGATTGCACCTGGAGGAGTAGCTCAGACCTGCTCGCGCAGGGTCGTCCAACTCAGATAGCCCAAGACCGCCGAGCAGACCACGAAACCGATGTCCATCACCAGACTGGCCTTGTTGAAGGGGACTCCGATGGCCAGATCGAGTCCGAACACCAGCAACAGCAGACCGGCGACGCCGATCCCGATATAACACAAGGCCTTAGACATCTAGATCATCCTGCCGAAACGAATGCGGCGCTAACGAATGCGGCGCTAACGAATGCGGCGCTGAGGTGCTTTTCTTCCAACTTTCCAGTATAGTCCACGAAAGTGGGTTTCACCACCGTTCGATCGACGGGCGGTCCGCCGTAGAGACCCTTTACACGTGACAAATGGCCGAGAACTCCAACAATGGTGTCCCGGAAACGGCCGATTGGGCCGAATTTCGCCGCCAGATGCCCGTTGCCCGGCGATGGGCCTATTTCGACCATGCGGCCGTCGCGCCGCTGAGCGGTCCGACCCGGACAGCAATGCAGGAATGGCTGGATGACGCCACCCAAAATGGCGATGCGAATTATCTCGATTGGATCGGTCGTGTCGAGCGATTGCGTGATAATGCTGCCCGAATGATTTCAGCGACCCCCGAGGAAATCGGCTTGATTCGGAACACGACCGAGGGGATCAATCTGGTGGCCGAAGGGTTTGACTGGCAGCCGGGCGACAACGTGGTGATTCGGGCCGACGAGTTTCCCGCAAACCAGTATCCTTGGCTGCATCTGGCCGATCGGGGGGTCGAGACCCGACGTGTGGCGACTGAAGAAGATGGCCGGTTCGACCCGGACCGTCTGGCTGCTGCCTGCGACGATCGGACACGGATCCTCAGCATCAGTTGGGTCGCGTTCGCCGACGGCTGGCGGCACGACGTCGACCGCCTGGCCCGGATCGCCCATGACTGCGGAGCCCTGTTGTTGCTCGACGCGATCCAGGGATTGGGCGTTTTTCCGCTGGACGTGAGCCAAACGCCGGTCGATTTCCTTGCCGCGGACGGTCACAAATGGATGCTCGGGCCCGAAGGTGCGGGGATATTCTACCTCCGTCGCGAACATCTCGATCGATTGCGCCCCACCGGTGTGGGTTGGAACAGTGTGGTGCGGCCCCACGATTTCAGCCACATCGAACTGCGGCTGAAGGACACGGCCGCCCGATACGAGGGTGGATCACCGAACATGGGCGGCCTGATCGGGCTCGGGGCCTCGCTGGATCTGCTCGGCCGGTTCCCCGTAGAGGCGATCGGTCGCCGGATCGTCGAGCTGACCGACTTTGCCTGTGAAAGGCTCCAGCAGATCGGTGCGATCCTTCATAGCGACCGTCGACCGGAGCACAAGAGCGGCATCGTCACTTTCGAGTTACCCGGCCGAGATCCGAACGAGGCACGCCGCCGATGCCTCGAGCGGCAAGTGGTTCTCAGTTGTCGCGGCGGCCGATTGCGAATCAGCCCGCATGCCTACAACGATGCGTCGGACATCGATCGATTGATTGAGGCATTGACGTAACGGCTTGTCGGCAAACACTTTACGCAGCAGAGGCCCTCAACGACGCCGGTGGTGATAACTTTTCGTTGACAGTCCCGAAAAGGTCGATTAGAATCAACGTATGTCTTTGTCCCGAAAGCCTTAACTCATCCCGCCTCGGTTTTTCGGAACGGTCGAGCGGGAGCGGAGAAGATGCAGTCGGCGTAAGCCGTATTCTAGCTGCGCCGGAATCTCGACGTGGCTTGAAACCACAGCCGAAACCATGCCTCAGCGCCCGCCGCGGAAGGGCATGACGTCTCGACGGTAGACTCAAAAGGAGCAAGTCAATCATGGCACGCGAAAACCAAGGTCTTCAGATTGCGTTGATCGTCTTCGTCATGCTCACGATCATTCTGGGCGTGACGACGTTCATCTTCTTTCGGCAATACGAAGAAGCCGCTATGAAGGCCGAAAAGGCCCAGCAGGACGCCAGTACCGAGATGACCAAATCGCGGACTATCCAGGAAGAGAACAACGACTTGAAGGGTCTGATGGGTTTTGCGGCCACGATGAATTGGGAGGAGATCAAGGCCCAACATGCCGAGGACATGCAGACCCACGCGAGCACGTATCCTGAGGAGGCGCAGTTCTACCACCCCGTCTTGGAACAACTGGCCAAGGCGGTTGACGACAAGAACATCGACTTGGTCGATCTGAAGGCTAAGTACGCAGATCTGCAACGGAA
>JAZFUB010000375.1:0-4238 GCA_036447015.1 Thermoguttaceae bacterium
CGCGCTTCGAATCCGAGGTGGACACCGTGGTACAACGAACTGCCGTTGGTCTGGAGGTTTGCCGTTCCGACGGTGAAGGGGATCATGTTGGTGAAGGGAATCTGGTCGGGCGCCAGGGCCACGCCTTCGATCCACATCACCTGGTAGCCGAACCGAGCCGTCCAACGATCGCCGAACCGGTAGACGCCGGTGAGCCCGATTTCGCTGAGAAACGCCGTATGGTCCTCGTCGTCACTTGCCGCAACGACGGTGCCCAGGTTGCCGATCGACACGGTTCGCTGGTAGGCGCCGTTGGCGAAGACGCCCGCCTTGACGAAGCCGTCGACGCTGAAGCGATTGCCGTGCTCAAAGAGTTTTGCGTAAGTGCCGAGTTGGAACCCGTACATCGAGTTACCCGCCCTCATGGCATAGTGCGGCGTGGGAGCCCCCATAACTTCGGCGCCGACCACATCGAATCGTTCGACCAGTTCGACCCAACGCATCCCCACGAGCAACTCCACCCGGTCGTTGTGCCGGTGGCGATAATTCAACTCCGTGCTCGATAGCTCCGAATCGTAGTCGACGGCGAATTGGGTCGAAACGAACACGCCGGGAGGGAAGAGGATCCCCGGGTTGCCGTCGCGCACCGCCGATGCCGACGCGCCATACAGGCCGAAGTAGTTCACCTCGATGCTGCACTCGCCGTGAAGACGCCGCGTGAGGCTGACTCGTGGACCGGCCTCGAAACTGAACGCCAGGTCGTCCACGTCGAGCACGATGATGTCATCGATGCCGATTGCCGGCACGAAGAGTATCGGCTGCGACCGGGCCGCCGATCGCTGCAGCAGCAGGACATCGGCCGTAGCGGTCCAAAGAGACGTGCCGCAACCGCCGCCAAGATGCTTCGGCCAACAGCTCGAACAATCCACCCAGGACTCCATGCGATCCCACATGTTCGATTCCACCCAGGAGCCGTGCTGGTCCCAAGAATGCGTGGCGTCCCAAGACTGCGATTCGTCCCGGGGCTCCGGCGAGGCGGTCGACCGTTCAACCTCTGTAGGCTCTTCGATAAAGGGCGACTCGGACGCGTCCGGCGGTCTGTCCGTCGAGTCCGCCGGTGTGGGCCGCTCTGCTCGAGCCGACCCCGGGCCGAAGGCAAACACCAGCGAACAAACAATCGCCGCGGTACAGACCGAAGTCGTCATGAAAGCTCCGCCAGCGTCAGACAAACCGCTACAACCGAACTACTTGGTAGTATCCATCGACCACGGACGATCGGCATATGCACTTCAGTCGCTGCCAGACGGACATCCGTTGAATCCGAAATAGACACCACATTCGGCAAGGTCTGCCTAGTTTGCCCACTTGCCCATGGCACCGAAGGCGAACGTTCTTCGACGGCGATCACTGAGACCGCGTCTCTGCGTTGAAGTGCAGTCGGACTTGCGGCGGGGGCGGGTCGGTCGTCGGAGGCGGGGTGACGTCGGGAATGGGTAGGTAACGCATCAACCAGTCCGTCTGACGCGTGGCGGGCACCTGCACTTCGCTCTGAGGCACCAATGCACGCAGCAACGCGACGACCGGGCGTGGATAAGCGTCGGACGTGCTCAGCAAACGGCCGTAACGATCTACCAGCACGGTCCCCGGCCCACCGACCGCGCTGCGTCCCTGCAAGCGAAGGCCCTCTGCGTCGATTAGAAAGGCCAACGCCAATTGTTCGTAGGGAACCAGGTCACCGGGCGTTCTCGACTCGAGACCGCGCACCAGCCCCAACTGTTCGACGGCTGCGTCGATCAACGAACGGCCGATCACGGCCCTTGTCCCCATCGTCAAACCGTCCAGCCCCGATCCGTCGAGACCCGGCCCGGCCACCAGGGTGCCCGACGCGCTTTCCAGCCGTCCCTGTTGGAATCGGGCCTGCTGAATCTCGATTGTTGCCGTGCCGCTGAGCGTGTGCGGAAAGTTCGCGGAAATCAGATCGTCCAAGTCGACGTCGAGCAACGCCCCGGTCATCTTGCCATCCCACAGAGGCGGTGCCGAATCGGCGTCGGGCGTCTGCTTCGCCCAGACGTAGCCGCGGAACCGGCTCCGGAGCCCCAGCGGCTCGAGCGGTCTGAAGCCCATGGCCAACACGCGGCAAGGCACCGTGCATCCACGTGTATCCAACTCGAAGGCAATCGTCGACGGCACCGTCTGATGGCCGCGGAACAGACGAATCGCTACCGGCTCGGCGGTCGTCGAGCCGGTCGGTCGAAAATGTGCTCGTGCCTGCCTGCCGCCGGGCAAGGTTTCGATCGTGCCCTGAAACTCGGTGAGCGTGTCGGAGTGCTCTGCCGCGCGGAGGGTCACCTCGGCGGCCGTCAGACGGACATCGACCGCCGTTTGGCCGGCCCGGCGACGAAGCCTCCGAGCGATCAGTTGCCCCAAAGCGTCGAACGCTTCGACTTCGACGATCGGCTGCGAAGCGATCAACATGAGTGTCGGCTTCTTCTCGCCCCGCGCATCGGCAACGTCTCTCCAGGCGGCCTGCAAGACCCGACATCGAAGCACGCTTCGACCCGACTCCGGATCGGTCAATTCCATGCCTTCGTACAGAACGCTTCCGGGACGCAGGCGTTGGAACCTTTCGATCGAGACCTCCAAGCCCAACTCGCGGCTTAGCCGCAGCGCTTCCGCATCGACATAACCGGGGCGATGCCGGTAGACGCACCATGCCAGCACGGTCGTCGTCGGCAACACGCACAGCAGCAAGAAGGCGGCAAGGCAGGCCTTGCGCCGCGTCTTGTCATGTAGTTGGAACATCCTTGTTCACCGCCATCTCGTGGAACAGTTTCCAACGGGCTTGCATCTCGATCAAGCTATCACCGCCGAACTTGTCGACCATTGCCCGGGCGATCTCGAAGGCCACGACATTCTCCAGAATACAACTGGCCGCGGCCACGGCACAAACGTCGCTCCGTTCGTACTCGGCCGACTCGGGCTGCTTCGTCTTCAGGTTGACCGACTCCAACGGCCGGGCCAACGTGCTGATCGGTTTCTTGGCCGCCCGGATCACGATCGGCTCTGAGTTGGTCATCCCGGCTTCCAGTCCGCCGGCATTGTTCGTCGGCCGGGTGAAGCCCAACGACGGCGTGTCGACTAGGCTCGGGTCGAAGTGGATCGGGTCGTGGACCTCGGAGCCCGGGTGTCGAGCCATCTCGAATCCCATGCCGATTTCGACGCCCTTGATCGCCTGGACCGCCATGACCGCCTGGGCCAACCGCCCATCGAGTTTCTGATCCCACTGGGCGTGCGTGCCGAGCCCGAAGGGCACACCCTCGACGCGAATTTCGAGGATCCCGCCCAGCGTGTCGCCCAACTTCTGGGTCTCGTCGATCAGCGTTTTGATCTCCTCGTCCCGATCGGGGTCGAGCGTGTAGAGTTCGCTCGCATCGCGCAGTGCCTTCTGTTCTTCGAGTGTGCCGGGCTTCGGTTCGATCTTGATCGGCCCCACTTCGACCACATAGCCGAAGACCGCAATGCCGAACGGGCTGAGCACCTGCCTGGCCAACGCCCCGGCCGCAACTCGGGCAGCCGTTTCCCGGGCGCTGGACCGTTCGAGGATTGCCCGGATCGGTCCGAGATACTTTCGCGACCCGCTCAGATCGCCATGCCCGGGCCGAGGCCGTTCGATCTCCGGCATCTGCTCGATCTTGTAATCTTTGTTAGGCACCAACAGCGCAATCGGCCCACCGAGCGTCGTGTTCTTCCAAACCCCACTAAGCACATCGACATGGTCGGTCTCAAGCCGCTGCCGCCCGCCACGCCCGTAACCGCCCTGCCGCCGCCGCAGCTCGGCATCGATCAGATCGGTGTCCAGAGGCACTCCACCAGGAAACCCATCCACCAAGGCCAACAACCCCTTGCCATGCGACTCCCCGGCAGTCCAATAACGTAACATCTGTTCCCAACCCGACTTATGACAACAAGCGATTTCTAGGTTCATGCTCAGATACGCGAGTTTCATTCTACCCGGACACCCGTTACAGGGATAGGGCGGTTTGGAGGAGGCGGGATGAGCAGGGTGCCATGCTCCACGCTTGCGTGGGCATGAGAGAGGAGATAGACTCCGGGCACGGCCTTGCCACCGGCATCCACTGATCGCGGGCATGGGCCGATCGGTCCACTAGCAGAGTTATCTGGCCACGGCGGACGCAACCACAATGATTGAATTGACCTCCGGGGATCTGCTCCAATCACGTGACGAGTACATTGCGCAA
>JAZFUB010000376.1:0-10036 GCA_036447015.1 Thermoguttaceae bacterium
GATTCGTTTTCATGGATTTGGTTGTACCTTTTCTGGGTTTGATGAATTCGTTTAACGCCCAGCCGAAGGCGCCGGCTTGAGTCTGGCTCTTCGCTGAGCCGAGCCGGCGCCTTCGGCTGGGCGTTAAACGAGCGATGTCACCCCTCACCGCAATGGGGCAGTCGGACGCTACGTCGGCGAAACTTCACCGTCGAGCCATGCCAGGTAGCTCGCACTTCCCGCAATCACGCCGACGGCCAGGACTTCCGGTTCGTCGTACGGGTGGAGTCGGCGGATGGCCCGTTCGATCGGCTCGTAGAGTTCGCGGCGGCTCTTTGCCCAACACTGCCATTCCTCGGCCGTTTCGATCTTGCCCTGCCAGCGATACGTGCTGGTGATTGGGCCGACCACTTGCACGCACGCGGCCAACCGCTCGTCGACCAACGCTCGGGCGATCCGTTGGGCATCTTCCTTGTGCTCGGTCGTGGTGACGACTTGGATGTAATCGTGCATAAGACTTTCCATTCTTCGTTTAACGCCCAGCCGAAGGCGCCGGCTCGAAACTGGGTCTTCGCCGACCGGAGCCGGCGCCTTCGGCTGGGCGTTAAACGAGCGATGTCGCCACTACAACGACGGGCAAGCCCGTCGGCTAACAACCGCTCGCCTATGTGGCTTCCAGCTCGGCGTCGTAGAGCCTTCGGGCGACCTCTTCGGCGTGGAAGAGGAGCCAACTGCGGTGCGTGTAGACCGCGTGGCCGGCCAGATGCTCGCCGATGCCGCCTTGCGGCAGTCCGTAGTCGACCAACAACGAGGTGCCGTCGTCGGGCACGATCGCACCGGCTTGGAAACGTTCGAGTCCGCCCACCTCGGGTGATTCACCTTGCAGCAGGTGGTTCAGACGATTGTCGGCCATCCACGCACGCCATGCGAAAAGGCTCGGCATCACGTTCGTACCCGCGATTCCCAACTGCTGGACGTAGTCGCCGCCCTCGGCCGAGAAAATGTCGTCGACCTTCGGCGGGAAGGATGCTCGATACTCGGGCACACCTTCGGCCGGCCGGTGGTTGATGAAATGCAGCAGCTTCGCGTAGCCGGTCGGGTCCCAACCGTAGCGGATCGGTGTGCCGAAGGTGACGACGTCGAGGGCCACGTCCGACAGCGGCAACGGATCGGCGTCGAGCAGGTCGCGAACCCGATTCCAGACGGGAATGTCGACCAGCCCGACGACCGGCCAACGGTAGTAGATCTCGGCCGCCTTGAAGAATCGCTCGGTCGCCTCGCGGTTGCCCGAGAGAAGGTTCGTTATCAACGCAAACACGTTGCCCGCATGGCTGTGGCCGAACAGCAGCACGCGTTTTCCGGACGTGAACCGCCGAGAGGCCAGTTCGTCGATCAGCCGCACGGCGCCGTCGGCCCGGCCCAAGTGATGATTTTCGCTTGACCACTGGAACAACTGGACGGGAATGGGCGAATCGCCCTCGCGGCACATCGACGACTCGAAGCATCGAGCGAAGTCGGGCGTATAGTTGCCCGCCTCGCCGGCCACCTTGTCGACGATCCGCTTGATCACGCGGCGGACTGCCTTGCCGGCCGAGGGAAAGACGCGTGCCAACTCGGCCAGAACACCCAGTGCGTCGGGTCCGACGAACGTTCCATGGACCAAGTAAACCGCCTCGACCCCCGCCTCGCGAAACACGCCTCCGACCCGTTGCATCCGTTGTCGAAACTCGTCACTTTCGACCGGTGGATACGATTCCGGGTTGACTAGGTAGTGCGGTGAAATGGGGGGCGTGGTCCTGTAATCCTGGTGTCGAAACACTCTGGCCTGTGACATGGGGCCCTCTGCCGGGATCGATGCGGTGGACGGAAATCTCCGGATGATGATGCCCCAACGTGCCGGACCAGGTCTCGTACGGTCGGCCTTTTCGCTCGTCGCCCTGAAAAAAGGCGAGATACGTCATGACGTCCGACGCGACGAACTCATGTTCGCTGGGGGCCAGTTGTGTCGGGCGATAGACTCGCCGCCAAGTCCCCGAGTTGAAGTACATCTGGTCGAGCACGAAACCTTCGGCATGGCTGGCGTCCAGGGGCACGCTCTCCGACGTGTGCGTGTGGCCGTAGACGACGTGTTTCGACCGACGGTTGCGGAAGTCCTGTTCGGTCAACGCGTGAGAATAGTACGAATCGGCGGCCGAGCCACGAACCGACTGGAGCCACTCGACGATCGAACTGGTCCACCCGATCGAAAGCCGCTTGCTGAACTTCAACGCCCGCTGAAGCCCGTCGACCAGATCGAACGGACTCCACGTGTCGCGCTGCCGGACGAAGTCGATCGCCAGGAACTCGTCGGCCAAACGGTCCCAGACGGTTTTGACCTTCTTGCGCATGGCGGGAGCCGCACAGGTCCGCTCCAAAAGCCCGTCGATCCAGACGGGCGTTAGCAGCAGCGGCCGAATGTTGTCGATCTCGCGCAGCCCGAGCACCGTCGTGGCGGGTAGTTCACTCCCCAAGCCGGCCTCGACCTCGGCCGAGAAGCGGTTGACCAACTCGATCACGATGACGTCGCCCAGACTGCTGGCGTCGCGATCACCCTCGAAATTGAACGGGTCGTACAGATCGCCGTGCCGGGCGGTGACCTTGTGACGGCGCATCGTCTGCAACAGTTCGTCGCTCTCGTTCATCTCGTGCGGAAACGGCCGGTCAGACCGATTGGCCAGGCCCATCTGCTCGACCAGCGTCTGCCGCAGGGCGTCGTAGTTCGGCCCGGGCAAGTGATAGAACCAGTCGTGGTTGCCGACCATGTAGTGGATTCGCACGGGCACGGGCTGCTGCTGCCCGTCGACCGACGGTTTGCCGGCTCGAAGCGCGGGCGGCAGCATAATCCCGCCTTCGCTCGCCAGGCTGCGAAGCACGGCCAGCGCCTCCTGGTTGTGTGCAAGGATGTCGCCCGTGATCCGCCCGATCTGATCGACGAACTCGGGCGCATGCGGGTTGCCCCAGGGGCGAACTTTGTTGCGAGTTGACCACCGCGAAGAGCGGATGACGTCGAACACGTCACCCAAGAGAACCAGGTCGATTCGATCGATCGGCTGATACTTCCCCGTGGCACGCCAGGAAGCGGCCAAAGCAAGATCCTTCAGCCGTTCGGCGAAGATATGGAACGCCCCAGGCGAGACCGTTGCCCCGGTCGATCCATCGGTCAGGTGCAAATCGCTAATGGTAACTAACATGACCCCCCAGTCCTCAGCGCAATGGCGCCATCGGCTGCGCTTTGCAACACATTGACTAGCATCGGCGCCGGATCGCAACGGACATGAGGATTATTTGGGCTGTTATGAATGGTCGACGGCCCAATCGAAGGGTGCGTGTTTACACGCATGCGCCTTGCAGCCAAGTAGGTCAGGCTGTGCCTGACGATTTCCGGCATTGTGAGGAACGGCGTCAGGCACAGCCTGACCTACTTGGCTGCTAAGGCTCCACGCGACGCAGGTAGTACCATGTGCCTGCGATGAAGCATGCCGGGGCCAGGGCGAGGCATGTGAACAGATACCAAAGTTCCGCCCGGTGCAAGATGTTCATCCAGTCCAGCGGTATCCCCGCCATCACGATCAGCAGTGGAGCGATCAGAGCACCGCAGATGGAAAACGTCGGGCTTTCCAGCATCGACGACAACAGCCAACCGACCGAGAAGAAGACCAACCCGGTAAGTGCCGTCAGCGAGAGCATCAGCCAGACTTGCTCTTCAACTCGCTTCCCCGGCAACGGCAACTCCGCGATCACGAGCCGCAGGATCAACAAGTTCGCAGTCCAAATCAATGCGGCCCAAAACAGCGGCAGTGTGAGTTTGGCGGCCAGGATCCTGGCTCGCGATACGGGCAGATACGCGAGGAACTCGGCGGAGCGATCGGCCCGTTCGCAGGCGATTGCGTGTCCGCCAAGAAATGCCAGCATCAATTGCGAGATCACCAGGCTGTAGCCGCCTGAAATCAGAAGGTTTGCGGCCAACGGCGATGCGACTCCGTTTGCGGGCGGTCCGATCCCACGCCAGGCAAAGTACAACGCGATCGCGTGCGGCGCGATCAGCAGCACGGCACCGACGATCAGGATCAGCCGGTTCAGCCGATATTCTTTCCAGATGAGCCATTTCATGACGCAGCCCTTTGTCCTTTGACGAAGTCCTTGAAAAGGTCCTCCAGGCCCAGATCGATCACCTCGACGTGGTCGACCGCTTCCTGTGCGAGGATCTGCCGGGCCTTCTCCTCCGTGAAGTCGCCGACCGTGATGAGCCACTCGCGGCCTTGCACACGTTGCCAGATCGTCTCCTCCGGCGGGCTATCGGGACGGCAGCCGTCGACCAGCGTGGCACGAATCCGCTTCGTCGTGGCCAACAGGGCTTCGACCTCGCGATGCACCAACAAACGGCCCTCGTAGAGGATGCCCACGGTGTCGGCCAGACGCTGCACGTCGTCGAGCGTATGGGTCGAGAAGAGCACCGTCTGGCCACGCTCGCAGATCGTTCGCAGCACGCCATCGAGAAACTCCTCGCGGGCGACCGGGTCCAGACCGGCCATCGGCTCGTCGAGCACCAATAGCTCCGGGTCGTGCGAGACGGCCAGCAGCAGCGAGAGCTTCACGAGCATCCCCTTCGACAGATGCTTCACCTTCTTGCGGGGATCGAGCCCGAACAGGCCGAGCATCTCGCGGCACGTCTGCTCGTTCCACGTGTCGTACAACGACCGGCAGAAGCCGAGCACTTCTTCGACGCGCATCCAGCGGTAGACGTGATGCGTCTCCGGAACGTATCCGACGCGCTGCTTCAACCGCACGGGCTCGGCCAACGGATCGATTCCCAGCACTCGGACTTCCCCCGTGCTGACCGAGAGCAGTCCCATGAGCATCTTGATCGTGGTGCTTTTGCCGGCTCCGTTGGGACCGATCAGCCCAAAGGTACTTCCCCGAGGAACCTCCAGCGAGAGTTTGTCGACGGCCAGCGTGCGGCCGAAACGCTTGGTCAGGCCCGCCAGTTTGATGGCCGGGCCGTTGTCTGCCTGGTTGCTCATGGCCGTTTACTCCCCCGTTTCGTCGATGCAATGGATGGCCGCCTCGAACAGGTCTCGAATCTGCTGGGCACTCATTCCGGCGGCCCGACCGGCCCGGACTGCCTCGTCGAACCCGCGCCGGACGACCTGTTGGGATCGCGTTTGGGCAGACGTGGTCCCCTGTTGGGAGACATAGAGCCCCTTACCCCGTTGGGAGTAGACCAGGCCCTCGCGTTCCAATTGGTCGTACGCCCGTTGGACCGTGTTCGGATTGACCTGGATGTCGATGGCCAGGGCCCGCAGCGAGGGCAACGCCTCGCCGGGCCGATAGAGCCCGGCCGCCACGGCCGCGCGGATCCCGTCGGCAATTTGCAGGTAGAGCGGAATGTGACTTCCCGGATCGATCTTCACCTCAACCTCCTGAGTGCACTAGTACCCTAAGGCACTCATGCATTATACATATTCGAGAGACCGGTGCAAGACCTTTTTCAGAAAAGCCCGGAAGAGTCACCAGGAGAGGGGGAAAGTCGAGCCGGCCTGGCAGTCCCGAGCGGGCGTGGTAGAATTCGATTATGTGTGGACGCTTTACCCTTCGAGCCTCGGCCGGCGTGATTGCCGAGCATTTTGCGCTATTCGAGTTGTCGCCGTTTTCGCCGCGGTTCAATATCGCACCGTCGCAACCGGTTGCCGTGGTACGACTTGCGCCGCAACCGTCGACTCAACGCGAGTTGGCTTGGCTCCGTTGGGGGCTGATTCCCAGTTGGGCCAAGGATCCGACGATCGGCAATCGGATGATCAACGCCCGGGCGGAGACGGTGGCCGAGAAACCGGCCTATCGGGCGGCCATGCGTCGGCGGCGATGCTTGCTGCCGGCCGACGGATTTTACGAATGGCAGAAGGTGGGCCGGACGAAGCGGCCGCACTTCATTCGCATGAAAGACGACCGCCCGTTCGCTTTGGCCGGCCTCTGGGAAACCTGGGAAGGTCCCGACCACAGCCGCATCGAGTCCTGCACCGTGCTGACGACCGAGCCGAACGAACTGGTCCGCCTGATCCACGACCGTATGCCGGTGATCCTCGACCCGACGGATTACGAGCCGTGGCTCGATCCGACGATGCAAAACATGGACGAACTCGTGCCGTTACTGCATCCCTATCCGAGCGACCGGATGAAGGCCGATGCGGTCAGCACGCTCGTCAACAGCCCGGCGAACGACGAACCGCGGTGTATCGAACCGGAGCGGGATCTGTTTTCGTGATAGGCCCGCCGGCTAACGTCAACTACCTGGGTGTCGGCAGCATGATCGTGGCGTTTTCTGCGAACGTCGCCTCGCCCTTCTTGCCGTCGATGGTGTACTCGACTCTCAGTTGCTTGACGATTCCCGATGCCGGGTCGCCGCCGAAGGCCGAGTTGTACTTGTCCGACGGCAGGACGATCAGCGGGAAGCTGCTGACATAGCGTTGCAGCGTTTTGGTGACGTCTTTGATTTTCGTGCCCGCCCCGTATTCGGCCTTGATGATCTTGATGTCGATCGGGTCATGACCAATCTGGGTCAGCAGCTTTTGGACGTCGACCGCCTTGCCGCCGATCTTCTGTGCGATCATTAGCGAGACGGCCGCCGCATCGTTCTTCAGCGAGGGGATCTTGGCCGCCTCGACCGACAGTCGGAGCATGCCGACGCTCGGATAGAGGGCCATCACCTCCTTCAGAACGAGCGTCTTCTCGGTATCGCGCTCGGCCGTCTCCAGCGCGGCACGACACATCTCGACACGCTGCGCGTCGGGCATGACGAATTGACGCACAAGCCGGATATAACCGCGCATGGCACGAATCTTGTACTTTTCGGCTGGAGCCGTTTTCGCGAGGTCCAAGAGCACCGGGCCCGCGTTCACGTCCAGGTCCATCCACTCGCCCAGCAGACGACTGGCCGTGTCTTGGAGTTCGTCGGCGGGATCTTTCGCAGCTTTGCCGAGCGCGGCCAGCGCGTTCTCGCCACCCATGGCACCGAGGATTTCCAACACCGTGCATTTCGCCGGGATCGATGCCGTCGAAATCGCGGCCACCAGTTGTGCAGCACACGCTTCGCCATCCGGCATGCGAATCGACGCGGCCAACAACGCCGGCTCGGCCGCCTCGGTATCCTCGGCATTCGTCGGGGCAACGACCCGGGCGATCAACACCGAAAGGTTGTCGGGGCCGACGGTCTCGCCCAGCGCGGTCAGCGCGGCCGAGCGGATCCCGGCGTCGGGATCATCGACCGCCCCCAGCAGCGCCGGCACGGCGGCAGCGATCCGACGTCGCCCGGCCAGTTCGATCAGAACCGGACGCGAGGCCTTGCCGGCGCTGTTGAGTTCCGCGGCCAGAGTCGCATTGATGTCGTCGCCGGGCAGGCCTTCCAACGCCGCCTTGGCCGCTTCGGCCGTGTCCGCGTCCGGACCGATGGCCCAGTCGATCAACTGCGGCACGCAGGAAACGTCGCCCACGCGTCGGAGCACGTCGATCGCCACAACCCGGGCTGCCCCCGATTCGGCCTTGGCCGCTTGGAGCACGGCGGGCAGAACGGCCGGATCGTCGCGGTCGGACAGGGCGAGAACCAACAGCGGTCGGCGTGCGTCAGACGCTTGGCCCAACTCGCCGGCCAAGATCTTGGTCACGTCCTCGCCGGCGATTTCTCGGGCCGTTTGCAATCCGAGATTGAACATCGCTTTGTCGGTCGCTCGCAACTGATCGATCAGCAATGCGAGTCCGGCCGGTTCCGACTTGCGAGCAAGGATCGCGCCACGGGTGGCTTCGAGAACGCGTTGTTTGGAGACATCGGCCTTGCGGATCGTGTCGTAAAGCGCCGCGGCCTCGGCCGCTTTGCCGTCGGCCAGTAGGTTCTCTGCACACAAGACGCATCCTTCGGCAGCCGCCGTACGGACCTTGGCATCGGCAACGGTCAATGTTTTTTCGAGGATCGTGGTGGTCTGAGCATTTCCGATACGCCCCAGCGCCAGCGCCGCGGCCGAAGCCACGTCGGGGTCGCTGCCCGCGAGTTTCTCGGCCAGCGCGTCGATCGCCTTGGCGTCGCTCCGCACCCCGATCGAATTGATCACGCCGATCAGCACGCGTCCGTCGACTTTGTCCATGGCGTCGCGCAGTGCGGCGTCGGCCTCGGGGCCGGGGATAACTTCCAGGGCGATTCGTGCCCAGGAGGTCAGTTCGGGGTCGGGCAGAAGTGCGGCCAGATCGGGCACACAGTCCTTGCTGCCGAAGACGGCCAACTTTTTACAGGTGATCGCTTTGTCGGCCTTCGGCGCGTCGCTGCGCAGCACGTCGATCAGCGGTTGCTCGGTCTCGTCGGCCGCCCGGGCGGGGCCGGCGGTCAACGTAACCATCGCCGCAAGCATCGCGACGCCGATCGTGAAAGTGAAGTATCGAGTCTTGTACATTTTCATTTGTCCTTGGTTTCGTGTAAGCCTTCAGGGGCGTGTTATTGAGTTCGCGAGTGTGTCATTGTTCGCGAGTGTGTCATTGAGCCGTTTCCAAGCCCACCGGCGGCGTCCGGTGGGACCGGCGTGGCCAGTGGCTCCCACGGGTCCCATCGGTCGCAGCCGATGGGCTTGGAAGCTTGGGACTTGCCGGTTTACAGCCTCCATGGGTCGCGAATCGCTTCGGACCGTAGCCGGTTGGCTGGCTCGTCGTCGATGAACTCGTTCTTCACCGGATCGTAATTGACCTGACGATCCAGGAAGAGCGCGATATTGGCCGCATGGCAGGCAATATGGGCGTAACAGGCCGCGTCGGCGTTGGCCAACGGTTGGCTTCGCGACTTGACGCAGTTGAGGAAATCGCGGACGTGGAACGTGGCCGGATAGCCGCCGATTTCAGCGACCTTTCTACCGGCCAACAGCGTGGGCGAACTCAATACGAGTTTGCCGCTATCGCCCGCTTCGACCCAACCGTCTTCGCCCTCGAACCGCACGGGGCACGACCCCAAGGGGAGCCAACCGTCGTTGCGGATGACCAGTTCGACGCCGTCGGCATATCGGGCTATGATGCGGCCGTTTTCCGGCGGGTTGTATTCGATCGGGGCCGTATCGTCGGCGCCGGCGGCCCATTGGCACAGGTCGACGCAGTGGGAACCCCATTCGAGCACACCGCCGCCGACCAATCCGCCGCCCTTCTCGAAGTTGAACCCGTCGAGAAGCCTTTTATTGAACGGACGCCAGGCTGCCGGACCGAGGTACTGGTCCCAGTCGACGTCTTCCTTGGCCGGTTCGGGCTCCGGCGGAAGCCAACCGCTCATCTTGGCCGTCATCCCGGCCGGATGGGCGTGGACCGCCTTGAGCTTGCCGAGTTTTCCGGTGCGAGCCAACTCGCATGCGAACGCGAAGTGGGGCAGGTTGCGCCGTTGCGTGCCCGCCTGAAAGACTCGGCCCGTGCGACGCATCGTCGCGGCCAGTGCCAGGCTCTGCGCGATGTTCTTCGTGCAGGGTTTTTCGCAATACATGTCCTTGCCGGCCCGTGCGGCGTACATGGCGGCCGTCGCGTGCCAGTTCGGACCGGTGGCGATCAGCACGGCATCGATATCGGCGCGGGCCAACAGGTCGTTGAAGTCGCGATACATCGCGCAGTCGGAGTTGTTGTACTTCTGATCGGCCGTATTCTTAACGGCGATGCGGCGTCTTTCTTTGACATCGCAGATGGCCACGAACTGCACATCGGGTTGCGGCAGGAAGCAGCTCAGGTCGTAGGAGCCCCGGTTTCCGATACCGATTCCGCCCATCACGATCCGCTCGCTGGGGGCCACGGCCGCGTCCTTACCCAACGCCGCGCCCGGTATCACCTGGGGCGCCATCAGCACGGCGCCCGCCCGGGCTGCCGTCTTTAGGAACCGTCGCCGAGGTATGCGTGTTCTTTGTTCAGACATCTGTGGTCTCCTTCTTGGGGTGGGCGGCAAAACGTGGTCGCATCGCAACCGTGTTTAGCGGCCGGGCTTGCCCGGCGCGTTTCTGCCGACGAGAACAGTTCAAAA
>JAZFUB010000377.1:0-6961 GCA_036447015.1 Thermoguttaceae bacterium
GGTGTGCAAGCAGCCAAGTCGATCTTCCTCAAATGGATCGAGACGATGTACTTGCCGGTCGCCCATGCCGAAGGCAAGTTTGTCGCCCGGGATGAAGAGGCGATGGGTCAATTGGACGCGGCCGACCAACTTATCTTGCGCTACCTTCCCTTGCGAGGCGAAGGAGCCGACGTCCCCTATCCCGACAATCCCAACGGCTCCAAGGCGAACGTGGCCGGAATATGCGACGCGACCGGCCGCGTGCTGGGCCTGATGCCCCATCCGGAACGGTTCATCCACCCGACACATCACCCCCGTTGGACACGTGGCGAGGCCGGACCGATTACCGAAGAGTCGGTCGGCGACGGACTGCAAATGTTCGTCAACGCGGTCGAGTACTTCGCCTGAGCATTGCTTAGCATTGGCCTGTAATCTCCCCGCGACGTATAATTCGATAGACTCGAAAAGGGGGTGTACCATGGTCGATCAGCCGAGACTGTCTGATGCGGAATGGGAGTTGGTTGGCGAGTTACTCGAACGCGAGCGGGGCGAACTGCCGGCGGAAATTCGCCACACGCGAACCACGACCGTTCGCGAAGAGTTGCGAGATCGTGCGCGGATGGTGAAGGATCTACTGCAGCGTCTCAAGGTGCCCGTGCCGACGTAGGCCAGAATGCGTCAGCCCCTTCGGGCCTGAAGTTGCCTGCTGATTCATCCGCACGGTCGTGCTATAATGTGGCAGTGACGGACATTCCCTATCTGCACATTCCAGGAATCACGAGCATGCCCTACAACGACTCTCTCCGCCGGTGCCCGGCCTCGCTGTTGATCGCGATTGCGATTGTCCTATCGGCCGCCGTGGCAGAAGCCTCCGAAGCCAACCCTCGACCGAACATCCTTTGGATCACGTGCGAAGACATCAGCCCGCACCTGGGTTGTTACGGCGATTCGTACGCGAAGACGCCGACTCTCGACCGGCTTGCTCGCCAGGGTGTGCGGTATTCGCACGCCTTCGCCACCGCCAGCGTCTGCACGCCGGTCCGATCGGGTCTGATTACGGGGATGTATGCCAGTTCGCTGGGCACGCAACACCTGCGAGGCCCGGCCCGACTGCCGAAGCAGATCCGCTGTTTCACCGAGTACCTTCGCGAGTCGGGTTACTACTGCAGCAACAACGTCAAAGAGGATTACAATTTCGCGACACCGCCTGCCGCGTGGGACGAATCGTCGGGCAAGGCCCATTGGCGTGGTCGTAAGCCGGGGCAGCCCTTCTTCAGTATCTTCAATTTCACGACAACGCATCAGAGCCAGGTGCGCCTTCCGCCGGCCCAATTCGCCCAGCGCACTGCCCGACTCTCGCCGGACGAGCGACACGATCCGGCCGACGCACCGTTGCCGCCCTATTATCCGGACACGCCGATCGTTCGACGCGACGTGGCCCATCTCTACGACCTGATCACCGCGATGGACAAGCAGGTGGCCGACCTTCTCGGACAACTCGAAGAGGACGGACTGGCCGACAGCACGATCGTCTTCTTCTATTCCGACCACGGCACGGGCATGCCGCGGCACAAGCGATGGCTCTACGACTCGGGGACGCGCGTTCCGCTGATGATTCGATTTCCCGCGACCATGCAGCGTTTGGCTCCGGATAAGCCGGGCACGACGGTCGGTCGTTTAGTCAGTTTCCTCGACTTCGCCCCGACCGTTCTTCGGTTGGCCGGTCTGGAGATTCCCGAGACCATGCAGGGCGAGCCGTTTCTGGTCGATCGGACGGCCAAGCCGCGGGACTATGTGTTTGCCATCCGTGACCGTGTGGATGAAGTGTATGAAATGAGCCGCACGGTGCGCGACGAGCGATACCGATACATTCGCAACTTCGTGCCGCATCGTGCCCGAATGCAACACAGCGACTACTCCGAGCGGACGCCGACGCGACAGGAGTTTCGCCGCCTGGCCGCCGCGGGGCAACTCCAAGGGCCGCCGAAAGATTTTATGAGTCCGACCAAGTCGCCCGAGGAACTTTACGACACGGTCAATGATCCGCACGAGATCCATAATCTGGCGGATTCGGCCGAGCATCGCAAGATCCTGTCGAGAATGCGCGACGCGTTGCACGACTGGATGATTCGTACCCGCGACACGGGGCTGTTGCCCGAGGCCCACATGCACGCCCTGTCGGCCGACCGTTCGCCCTACGAGATGGCCCAGGATCCCGGTGCATTCCCCGTGGCAAGGATTCTCGAAGTGGCCGAACTGGTCGGACGCGACTCGACCGGCAAGGAGCCGACGCCGTTGGACCGACTAACGGCCGGCCTGACCGACACGGAGCCGGCCGTGCGCTATTGGGCGGCAATCGGATTGCGGTCGCTGGGCAGTCGGGCGAAACCGGCCAGTGCGAGGCTCATCGACACGTTGGACGACGAGACACCCGACGTGAGGATCGCAGCGGCCGAGGCACTTTGCATGACGGGCAGCGAAGAAGAGGGCCTGTCGGTGCTCGCCGAAGAGCTGCGACACGACGACTCGTGTGTCCGTCTACAGGCCGCGATGACCTTGGCCGCGATCGGCAAGAGGGCCCAAGGCATCGCCGAGCAAATCAGGAAGGCTCTGGCCGAAGAGGGTAAGGGCCCGCATTCAGGCTATACGCGCTGGGCCCTGGCCTACGCACTGAAGAACGTCGAACAATAGCAGCCTGCGGAAAATGTTGTGTGCCACTGCTTGCTCGCAAGCAGTGACGCCCGAGGCGTGTCAAGAACACGGCTAAGTAAGCCGTGCCACGCATCCGAGTTGATTCACTGCCCGGTCGATCTACTCGAGGATTCCATCTCCGAAACCGCCGGCGCTCGATTCCTTGGCCTGCGGTTGGCGGGTCGGGGTCTTGTGAGGTCCCCGAGGTTTTTCGGCGCCCTGGACCTGGGTCGGCTCGACGGCCGGAGGTCTGCCGGTCGCAGGTTGAGTTGTCGGGGCCGGATGATCGAACTCGTCGTACGTAGAAATGTAGCCGGGCTGTGTCGCGTGTTGCCTTTCCTCGGAGAACGCTTCGATGACGCGTTGCTGGATCATCTCCCGACAGGCGGAATTGATCGGATGGGCAATGTCGGCATACAGTTTCGCACGGCCCTCTTCGTCTTTGAGGGTTTGCGGTTCTTTACATCGCGCACCGCACTGGTTGCAGTAGGCTGCTCGCAGATGATTCTTGCAGCCACAGTGAGGGCAGTGAGCGGTCAACTTGCGGCTGGGCATGGCCACGAAGGGGCCGGTCGCTCCCTCAATGATCTTCAGGTCGCGCACGACGAACGCATCGTCGAACGTGATCGAGCAAAATGCCTGTAGCCGCTCTCCCGGCTCGTCCATGAGCTTGACGCGAACCTCAGTGATTTCCACGGCCGTTCTCCTTACATTGGCGGGCGATTCAACGACAACTTCGCACTGCAAAGACGCTACCTACGCCATTTGCCTGTAAACGCCTCGCGAGATGTCTCGCATGACTCGCGTGACGGCATAGCCCAAAGTAAGATGTTCCACTTCCACTCATCCCGTGTCCCACGAAATCCTCTTGCTCAAAACGTTGCCGCAACGGTTCGATGCAGGCCGACAACCTTTCGGCAGCCCCTTGTAGTCGATTGAACAACAGTCGACCGGTCTGTCTCCTATTGCCCTGGGAAAGGGCCTCCAGCAACCGTTCTACCGGGTGAGCATCCACTGCGGGCCGACACGCCTCGTAGACGGCCGACGTGGCCAACCCGGCCGGTGGACGAACCACCACGAAATACAACGTTCCGATGTTGGCGACCGGCTCGACCCGTTCCCCTCGCCCTCGGCAAACTGCCGGGCTGTTTGCGAGAAAGAACGGGATGTCGGACCCCAACTCGGCAGCCATTGATGCCAGTTGGGCCGGCGACCGATTCAGCCTCCAACCAAGGTTTGCAGCCATCAGCGCGGCCGCCGCATCGCTGGAACCACCGCCCAGCCCCGCAGCGGTTGGAATACGCTTGATCAGCCGCACCGTCGCACCCGAGGTAACTCCCGCTTCGCGCCGAATCAATTCGACGGCCCGAAACACCAGGTTGTCGCTTTCCGGCGGCAACTCGATGACTGCGGAACCTTCGGACACATCGCGGTGGGCTGCCGATACGCACTCCAATCGAAGCCGCCCGTCCGGCTCGTCTCGAAAATATAGGGTATCGTATAAATCAATCGGGCACATGAGCGTTTCGATCTCATGAAACCCGTCGCTACGCTTGGCCAGTACCTCGAAGAACAGATTCAGTTTCGCCGGTGCCTGGACAACAACATCCGTTGCCGACCGGCAAATTCGCATCGAGCCGTTCTCCGTAAAACCTGCCACGAAGCGTGGTTTACCGCACCGCTCTGTTCGGTGGCACTTACCCACGCTGGCAGAGAGATTGTAACGCTCGCTTTCGTCGCCGTCAAGCTGAGACTGCGGCAATCGGAGAAAAGGAACGAAATTCGCCTTCACACTCGGGGGAGTCCTGCTCTCTTGCTGAAGGTCAGTAACCTGATAAACTGGAAATGCTTGGTAAACTCCGTAGATTGATGTTGATCCCAAGGGCCTTTTCCGCCAGGATTGTCTCGCTGCCGCCCTGTCGACGGCCTATCCTTGCGATATGCGTGCTCTCGGGTGGATTTGTCGCCTCTCCGTCGCCCGAAGAAGAGAGACGCAACGCCCCCCACTCTGGAGTGGATCACGCGCCATGACTGACCCATCCAACGCCCCGGCTGCTGAAGACGTGCCCCCTGAAGATGCCGTCCGCAAGCCGGGTATGATAAAAAGGCTGTACCTCTGGGTGCTCCACTGGGCCGAGACCCCCTACGGCACGCCGGCCCTGTTCTGCCTGTCGTTTGCCGAGAGTTCGTTCTTTCCGATCCCACCCGACGTCTTGCAGATCGCCCTGTCGGTCTCCAAACCGCGCAAATCGTTCTATTATGCACTGATCAGCGGCCTCGGTTCGGTGGCGGGGGCCGTGCTCGGGTGGTTTATCGGCTATGTGCTGTGGGAAAGTGCCGGAGGTTTCTTCATCGACTACATTCCCGGCCTGACGCAGGACCTCATCGACCGGGTCGGCGAAAGATACAGCGAGAATGCCTTTCTTGCCATCCTCGGCGCCGCTTTCACACCGATCCCCTTCAAAGTCTTTACGATTTCGGCCGGGATTTTCCACCAGTACGTGTCGCTCTGGACGCTCCTGCTGGCTTCCTTCCTGGGGCGATTCGCCCGATTCTTCCTCGTGGCGATCTTCATCTTCTTCTTCGGGCCCAGCGTCAAGACGCTGTTGGAGAAGTACTTCGGGATCCTAACGCTGGCCTTCTTCATCCTACTGGTCGGCGGTTTCATGCTGATTCAGTACCTTTGGTGAATCGCGCCGCGCGGCGAGGAGTCGCTCGACGACCGGAGCCAACACGGCCGCATAGGTCGCGGTGCCGTGCGTGCCGAAATGCTCCTCGATCCGGCCGTCGGTGCGTCGCGACATGTAGGACATCAGGTCGTCGGTAAAGGCGTCTTCGAGCGTGACGAACGGCACGCCCGCCGCCTTGCATTCCTTGGCAAACCGCCTCGGGTCTTCGAGATCCAGGTCCAGGCCGCAGGTCACGCTGGTGACGACCAGGTCGACCCCCCGTTGTTCGCAAATGCGGCCCATTTCCGCGAGCACGCATTGCAGGGCCGCATAGCCGTCGTGTCGCTCGGCCCAGGCTCGCCAGCGGTCGACGTCGGCCGGCAAGACCATGTCGTCGATCTCGTTCGGATCGAGCGACGCGATCGATTGCTGGTCGAACCGGCGCAGTGCCACGCCCAGCCGGTAGCACAACGCGGAACGCGCTTGGAGCCACTGAGCCGTGCTTTCCGGCGGCGAGGACGCTTGCGGCGGTCGTTGCCATGTCAAGAAACTTTCGCCGGGCGCAACGGTCGGCTCGGTGACGTCGATCTCGCGAAACCGGCCGGTCCGCTGGTCGCGCACGACCACGGGCGTTTTGGCCGGGTAGCGAAAGTTCGGCACGACGTTCTCTTCCAGATCGTTGCCGCAATGCGTGTAGACGACGACTTCGATTTCGGGAAACCGCTCCAGGCATTCGACCATCATGCGTTTCGCTTGCAACGTGCCATAGCCGCGGACGCCCGCGTTGAGCACGCGAACGGAGAATCCGCCGTCTTGCAGCAACTTGGCCACTTCCGACGTGGGCGTTTCGTCGTCGTTGACTTCCGCGGCGAACACGAACGAATCGCCGACGAAGAGCACGATCGGCCCGTCGCCTTCGGCCGTCCATCCAAAACCGTTGCGGAAGCCGAATTCGTCGGTCGTGTTTACTGGATTGCCGTCGATCCGCGTCGAGCGATACGTCCCGTCGGGCCGATTGCGAAAGCCCAGGTTTTCGTCGCAGACGGCAAAATACCCAAAAGGCGTCGGCCCGAGTGGAGGTTCCGAGTCGCTCGGTTCAGCGGCGACATGCACTTCCGCCGGCCCGTAGCCCAACAGACGCATCGTCACTTCAGCAAGCAACAATACGGGGATCAGAAGCAGCAGTGAGAAGAGAATCTTCTTCCAAAGTGGCAGTTTGGCTCGCGTGGAAGGTTTGTTCATGGTCGTCACACAGCGGCGATTTCGTCGAGCAACTTGTCTCGCAGCCGCTTACAATGCTTCGCCTTTTCTGCCGTTGCCACCTCGCTGAGACGAATGCGTTCGAGGATCTCCGGCGCATGCCGCGTCTTGTGGTACTCGCCCTTCTTGGTGTTGCGAGTGGCCCGTTTCAGCGCGTCCTCCAGCGTATCCTTGCCGATCTGTTCCACATTCGGATTGTTCGGCAAGGCGTTTTCCTGAAAACCCTGTCCGTAATACTCCTTGAACTTCTCACGGTCGGCGATCAGCCAGGCCTCCATCGTCTGGACCATCAAGTGGCAATGCTCATTCTCGACGCCCGGGTTGTCCCAATGATCGCCCGGCCGATTCTTCAAGTGTTCCCA
>JAZFUB010000378.1:0-19373 GCA_036447015.1 Thermoguttaceae bacterium
CCTTCTCACAGCGAAACTGTCGGCCCATGAACATGCTGACGCGATACGTTCTGCTGGAATTGGCCAAGATCTTCCTGGTCGTGGTGACATCGCTGACGATGCTGCTGATCGTCGTGCTGGTGGTCCGGGTGCCGGACGTCCAGCGGCTGCCCATCTCGCAGATTGCCCGGTTGATCCCGTTCCTGCTGCCGGATGTCTTGCGGATGACCGTGCCGGTGTCGCTGCTGTTGGCCACGACCAGCGTCTACGGTCGGATGGCGGGCTCGAACGAAGTCATGGCGACGAAGGCGCTGGGGATCTCCCCGATCAAGCTGCTCTGGCCCGCCTTCGTCATGGCATTCCTCATCAGTCTGGTTGCCGTATGGCTGAACGATCTGGCCGTCTCCTGGGGCCGAGCCGGTGCCCAGCGCGTGCTGGTCGAGGCGGTTGAAGAAATCGCCTACAGCATGCTGCGATCGCAACGAAGCTACAGCTCGAAGAACTTCGCCATCCACGTCCAGCGTGTCGAGGACCGCCGGCTGATCAACCCACGCGTCTCCATTCCCGCCCGGGGCGACACGCCGGGCGTGAAAATCACCGCCGAGTCGGCCCAACTGCGTTCGGACTTGGACGAGGGGGTTTTGAAGATCATTTCACACAACACGAAAGTCAAGATCGGTGACCGCCGCTCGGCCGAGGTTCCCGGCCGGTATGAGCTGGAAATCCCGTTGTCCGACGCCAGTCGGGCGAAAAAAGGGTCGTCGGCCTCGAGCACGGCGCTTTGGGAGATCCCCTCGCGTCTCGCGACGCAGGAAGAGACCCTCGAGCGGCTCGACCACGAGATGGCCGCCGAAGCCGCTTTTCAGATGCTTTCGGGCGATTTCCGGGGGCTGACCGACTCGGACGCCTGGGGGCAGTTCTCCCGCGATCGCCAGAGAGAACTGAACCTGCTGAACCGCTTGACACTCGAACCGCATCGGCGCTGGTCGGCCGGTTTCAGTTGCCTCTGCTTTGCCTTCGTGGGGGCCCCGATGGCCATTTGCCGCCGCAAAGGCGAGTGGCTGACTAACTTCTTTCTCTGTTTCCTGCCGATCCTGATCGTCTACTATCCGCTGTTGGCCTACGGCATCGATGGGGCCAAGAACGGCACGATTCCCGCTCAGGCCGTCTGGTCGGGCAACGTGCTGCTGGTCTGCTGGGGAGCGTGGCTGCTGCGGAAAGTAATTCGGTATTGAAGGAAATGAGTGTTGAAGAATCGGGAAAAAGGGAAAGGGGGAAAAAGGGGAAAGGGGAAGACTCTTTCGGGCGATCTGTGGGCAAATTGAGGGCGAAAGGAGTCGGACAGAAAAATGGGGGACAGAAAAATGAGACAAAGAATGATGGCTCGCAGCAACTCCCCACTTCACAGGGTCAGTTCCCTCTCCATCATTATTTTTGGTTCATCCGACTGAAGCGTAGGTGGCTGGTGGTTTCAGGAAGTTCCGGATGAACATTATTTTTCTGTCCCCAATTTTTCTGTCCGCCTTGTTCGCCGATGACTCGGCCATCCGCATGACCCGTGACGACGACATGCCTTTTTGGAAATGGAAATAGGGGAACACTCACGGCCGCTTGTTGACCTTGCCCTCAGTGGCGTTGTCTTCAGTGGCGTTGTCTTCAGTGGCGTTGCCCTCTTCGGCGACGGCCGGCTTGCTATCGGCGTCCTTCGGCGAGCTGAGATCCCATGCCACGAGCCAGCGTGTTCGGCCCGGCACCAGGTCGAAGTCCTTTTCGAGCCGCTTTCGAAAATCGTCCATGTGGCCGGCCCCGTAGAAGATCGCAATCTTGCGTTTCCCCTGATCGAGTTGCTCTCGCAACACCTTCAAGGCCACGCCGTTGCGACCGCTGATGAGTGTCGAGCCGTTGGGGCCTTCCAATGCGGCGAACGATCCGCCCATATCCTGAAACTGCTCGGCCAACACGCGTTTCAGGGCCAAGGCTCGATCTTTCTGGAACAGTGCCAGCAGCAACTGGGTGTCCGACACCTTGCTGCTCTGCTGCTGCATCATCGCATGGCTCATCATCCGCAGAAACATCGTGAACATGGTTTCGCCGCGCTGCTTCATCGACTTGGCGAACTGCTCGGGCGTCATATCGGCGTGGACCATGTTCTCCCGGCCGTAGTCGATCTCACTGAGCTGGAATTCCAGCTTCAGTATGCTCTTCATGCCGTTTTGCAGCATGGAGACGGGGTGGTTCGAGGTACCGCCGCCCTTGGGGACCTTCGTTCCTTCCGGTGCGACCAGTTCGTAAAGAACCGCGTCATACTTGCGAAATTCACGGTTGAGTTGCTCATAGTAGCTCTTTTCGCCGATATGCACGGCACCGATCAGATCCACGGTCGGCTTCCCTCGCCGGTCACCGCGTGGCGTGTATCGAACGATCGCCACTTCCATCGACACCGGCATATCGCTCTGGTCGCGAACCAGACGGATGAACTCGACCTCGTCGCGATCCTTCCGTTTCGATTCGGCCTCGGGTTCCGCTGCCGGCGCGATAGTACCAATCGCCAGAAACGCCACGCACCAAACAGCCATGCACCGAACAGCCATACACCGAACGGGGGACAAGACACTGCGATGGGTTGTCATCACGTCGAGCACCTCCATGATTAGAAGATCATCTGTAGTATACGATGTTCACCTCACGCAGGGAAAGAGGTGTTTTCCTTCCCTTTCTTCGCGAATCGTCCTCTGGCGGGGAGAAACCTATCGGCAAGCAGTGCAGGGCCGACGGTGCAGGGCGGACGGTTTGGGGGCCTTCAGCCAACACGCGATGCGGCAGACCAACCTCTGGTGCAAGAACGCCACGGCTATGTTGAATCGAGAGGACAAGCCGGACAAATCGTTCCCGTATCTGCCACACCCATACGAGGGATCTCCGTGGATTCCCGAATCGGCTACCCGGTTTCCGGCAACTGGAGAGAATTCCATGATGGTTCGGCCTTGCAATGGACGAAATTCCAATCATACTTAGCATAACTTGTGCTGCATCTGACAGGGCTTCGGCCCTGATAGATTGGCCTCCTTAGGTTCCTGCCCCACCTGTGGAGGCCTTTTTTTTGCGCTTCCGCATCTCTTCGCTACTCTGCCAGTCTCACGGCGTTGCCCTTAAGAGTAGTGCGAACAGGCCGTGGCACTTGTTCTTCTGCGCCGTCTCGTAGGGCTCATACAGATCGATGGCCCTTCATGGCCAATTTGGTCTCCAGTGAGGTGGCGTTGTTTCTCGCGAGGTGGACCTTGGCGGTGGGCGTTCGGTAGGGTCTGTAACGGTTGTCGACGCGAGAACAGTCGACATGCCCCCCCACCGGAATGGTCGCGATCTCACTCAATCTGCATGGTCCCACCCATAGTAGCTATCCCTCGATACGCTTGGTGCGCCCGGCATTATAGTCATATATAGCTACAGGCTATAACACCTCAACGGTACAATAAACACTTGAATTCTCACCTGATTTCGCCCCGGCAGTGGATCTTCTTGGGTGTCCGAGATGGACATAACTCCAGAAAAGTCTTGACGTTTGGGAACGACTCGATCAAGATAAGATGGTCAAGGTAAATAGGGAAGATAACGGTTGAGACCAATTCCAGTTGTGCCATTTTTCCCATTTATCCGGGGACAATCTGTTTGACAGATTTGCAAGAACAGTTTCTCATAGACGGTAGCTGAGGGTTTCGGCACCGATTCCGCATGGAATCGGACGCTTGGGGCTCAACATGCGAGGCACGGAACAATGAGAAGAGCACTCCGGAACCTCCGGAATATCCACGGTGGTTGGGTTCGCAGAGGGCGGCGCTGTGTGCGCCGGTTTCCTACCTGGTCGTTTGTTTGCCGCTACCACGCCCGCCGGCTGTCGGCCGACTCCAGCCCCAGTGGCGAGAGACCCAGTGGCGAGAGACCCAGTGGCGAGGCCATGGCGGGTTTGCGCAGGGACACGATCACCTCGATGGTGTTATCGCGTCTGTTCTTCTATTTGATTCCCGTGCAGAGAATTTCCGTTCAGAAACTTTGTCCGCAGCCCGTTGCGTGCTGCGGATTACGTGTCGTGTTGAATGCCGATCGGCAGTTCGGCCCTTTTCGCAGGCCAATCGCACTGAGAACTCCATGAATCCAACGTTGCCATCGCACATGCAAGCTCGCATCGAATGCTCCGCACCGCCGTCGTTCCAGACGTGGCTTGCAGAGTCTGGGGGTTCGTTGGTGGTATCGACCTATCAAGCGGGCAAGGTGGCCATGATCGGCTGGGATGGGCGCCAGATCACTCTGTTGATGCGGGAATTCGAGAAGCCGATGGGGATGGCCACCGCCGGCGACCGGTTGGCACTGGCTACGCGCAACGATGTCTGGGTGATGGCCAACGCCCCACTTCTGGCACACGACTACCTTCAGGACCAGCCGGGGCGTTACGACGCCTTGTATTTGCCGAGGGCCACCTACCACACGGGCGATCTGAACACGCACGATCTGGCGTTCGACGACGACGGCTTGCTGCTGGTCGCGTCGCGGTTCTCCTGCCTGGCACGGTTGAGCTACGACCACAGTTTCGCCTCGACCTGGAAACCTCGTTTCATCACGGACCTGGTCCCCGAAGATCGTTGCCACCTCAACGGGTTGGCGATGCGTGACGGGAAGGCTCGATACGTGACGGCGTTGGGTACGACCGACACGGCGGGTGGGTGGCGTGAGGAGAAGGCCACCGGCGGCGTGCTGATCGACGTCGAGGCCGACGAGATCCTTCTCGGCGGCATGGCGATGCCGCATTCGCCCCGCTGGCACGACGACCAACTCTGGGTCTTGAACTCCGGCGCCGGCCAACTCTTGCTGGTCGATCCGTCCTCGGGCCAAAGCAACGTCGTTTGCGAGTTGCCGGCGTACTTGCGCGGCCTTTGCTTCGTGGATCATTACGCCCTGATCGGGATGTCGAAGATTCGCGAGAAGCACATTTTCGGCGGCTTACCGGTGCAACAACGTTACGAAAAGCTGCTCTGCGGCGTGGCCGTCGTCGACACACGGTCCGGCCGGCAGATCGGCATGTTCGAGTACACCTCGGGCTGCGAAGAAGTCTTTGAGATCCGGTTCTTGCCCGGCGTTCACCGACCGATGATTCTCAATCTCGAGAAACGGGCGGCACGCGAGGCGATTACCAACTGCGACTCGAGTTTTTGGTTGCGCCCCGGCAACGAACGGGGCAGCGAACCGGGCACTGAGTCGACCAGCGTGCGTGCGACCGGCAGGACGACCCTGCCTCCGTCATCTTCCGACGCGACCGTCGGGCCGATGCAACAGATGGGTAATATGCTTCCGGATTCCGGAAACCAACTCTAAGGAATGACGAACATGTCTCTGTTCCGATTGCCAAAGTTCCAGGCGATAACTTCAACCGTTCAGCGCATCCAGGATCGCTTTGCCCGTCGTGCAAACCGAAGCGTCAGCGAGAGTGCGTACCGCAGCCTGCAGATCGATCCGTTGGAGGAGCGGCAATTGTTGTCGGTTACTCCGGCCCATGTCGATGACACGGCGGTCAACCAGACCCCGATCAGGGCGTTCTTCGACGATCTCGGCCAGCCGTTGACCGGTACGATAGCCGCGCAGTCGCTGGCGGTGGATCACGACGGAGACTTCGTGGTCACGTGGACGCACTACGAGGACGTGTACGAGCGAGATCCGAATACCGGCGAAATCGTGTTCGATCTGCAAACCGGTCTACCCATACCGGTGATCGATCCGGACACCGGGGGGCCGATGACGGATGCGAATATCTACGCGCGCTACTTCACCGACGAAGTGCAGCGACTGAACTTGCCCGCCGAAACGGCCGAAGACAACACGCCGGCCGGCATGGGCGGCTTCACGCTGCACTATGGCGGCAACGAGACGCAGCAGATCTCGATCACGGCCACGCACAAGCCGGCCTTCGATCCGTTGGATCCGTTTTTCTTCGGCTCGGTCTCCTTCCTAAACTATCAAGAACCGATTGCCGGGACGTTCACGCTCGGATTCGACCTGGACGGGAACGGCCTGATCGGCGGAAACGAGACGACCACGATCGTCTTCGACGAAATGCCGGCCTTCGGCGAGACCGGCGTCGAGCATCTGGAAAGCACGGCGACGACGATGCAGACGGGCCTGCAGGGCCTGGGCGGCGCTTTGGCCGACGTCACCGTCGAGGCACTCAATCCGCACGAGTACGTGATCCAGTTCGGCGACGCTTCGAAGGGCTTGGATCAGCCCGAGTTGGTTGTCCAAGGGTTCAACTTCACGACCGGGTTCCTCCCGGCCGTGAGGGTCACCACGACCAACGAGCCGGTCGTGCTGGGGCCGATCCCCGTCTCTCCGGACGACCCCAGGCTAACGGCGTTGAGTATCGAGCAGGCGTTCGCGCAGACGGCCACGACGTTCGTGATCGGTCCGATCGACTTCCCACCGGAGGATCGCGCGAACGACTTCACCAGCGGCTTCGATCTGACCCAAGGTCCCTATCTCGCGCCGCAGATCATGCGGACGCCCGTGCCCGAGGTTTCGGTCATCGCGCGAAGTACCACGGAGTTCGACATTCGATTCATCGGCGACGCGGGCAAGCAGAACCATCCCGAGATGGTCGTCATGTCGGCGGCGGACGATTACGGCAACCCGCTGCACGACCAGAACGATCCGCTGTTGCAGTCGCCCGAGGCAGGGGTCACCACGCTGAAACAGTCGAGCGACGAGTTCCGCGTCAACCCGATCGAGTACGACAACCCCTACACGATCCTACCCGACGTATACGCCCAGAAGGCTCCCTCGATCGCGATGGATGCCGACGGCGAGTTCGTCATCACCTGGTCGAGCGAGGTCTCGAATACGGAGAACTTCGGCAGCGTCTCGGACATCTATGCGCGGCGTTTCACGGTGACCGGCGTGGTCGATCCGTCGGTGTTCGTACCGGGCCAAGTGGTGCCGGGGATCAGGGCGCTGGCGGTGCCTTCAGCGGTCGACGCTCAGATTCTCACGTTCGACCCGACCGGCGCCGCGCCGCTGACCGGTGAGATGCAGTTGCGGATCGGCGGCTATACGACCGGCACGATCAACTTCGACAGCGACGACCTCGACGGCGTTGCGGCGGCGATTCAGGCCGAGTTGGTCGACGCCGGCTACGAGGGAGTCCTGGTCGCGAGCACCTCGACGACCGCGCCGTACGAATTCCGCGTGCGATTCAGCAACGACAGTGCGGGCATCGACCAGCCGCCGATCGAATACGTGCCGGTCCTGGATCCGATACTCGGATTGCCAGTGCTGGGCGCGGCCGTCTCGATCGAGGACGAGGCGGGGGACCTCAGCACGTTCCGCGTCAACCAGATGACGACCAACGCCCAGTTCGATGCTTCGGTGGGGATGGACGATGCGGGGAACTTCACGATCGCGTGGGCCAATGACGCCCAGGACATCAGTTTCTTCAACGGCATTTCCGCGCAACGGTTCGACCGCCATGGCAACCGAATCGGCAACGAGTTCCAGGTGAACGTCGAGGACACGGCGATCCATTTCGATCCCTACGTGGCGATGAGCGCCGACGGACACACGGCCATCGCTTGGACGAGAACGTCCGACCCGGATTATCTCATCCCGGATCCGTTCTTCGCGTCGGTCGAAGCGCAGGTGTTCGACCCGACCGGTGCCGTCGTGCTGCCTCAGTTTGCCGTTGGCGGGGCGGTCCGACCTTCGGCCGCTTTCGACATGAACAACAACGTGGTGTTCGCGTGGGACGAGTTCACCGACAGCGACAACATCGGCGTCACGTCCGAGGGCGTCTATGGCATCATGTACCAGATCTACGATCCGGCGACAGGTGCCGTCGATGCCCAGGTTATCCGCGACACGTTCCGCGCCAACAGTGCGTCGCTCGACACGGCGACCAACACCTTGTGGCCGTTGTGGCAGGGAGGCGCGCAGGCGGTGGTCGACGCCGACGGCGACCTGTTGATCTCCTACGACGGCTACGGTCCGGACGTCTCCACCCAAGTCAGCAGTTCGTACGACGTGTACGACGGGATGGCGCAAGCCCTGCAGATGCAGATCAATGCGGAGAAGAACGCCGACCTGCTACCCTACTTCGATCCGTCGTTCGATACCGTCTACGGCATGGGGAGCAGTTCGTACAGCGGAGACATCGACGCGATCATCGAGGGAATCATGATCGATGCGCTCGATCCGTTCTTCACCACGCTTCCGGCAACCGACGAGCAACTCGGACGGCTCCGCGCGATCCTCGATAGCGTCGTCGGGCTGCTTCGCGGCGAGGCGAACGCCGCGATGTTCAGCCGCTGGGACGCCGATCCGACCAACGGCGTGTTGAACAGCCTCTTCAGCGACAGTGTGGCCAACGCCAAACGCGACGGACACAACTCGCGTTACCTGATCGCCTTGGACGAATCGATCTCCGGCGGCGACTTCGTACTGCGGTTCTACCACCCCTACTACGCCGGTTGGAACGAAACCGCCGCGATCAATGTGCCGGTCTTCAACAACACGACAATCGTCAACACGTTCGACCTGGCCGATAACATCGAGAACGCCCTGGAGGCCTTGACGCGCACGGGCATCAACTGGTGGGACGGCGGCAACGTGGACTGGGGCGAAGGAGGAGTCGACGTCCGACCGGTCAGTACCTTCGAACTGCAACAGCGCGAGGGGACGCCGTGGGCCATGACCACCTCGTTCGATCCGACAGTCTTAGGATACAACTCGATCGACGTCGACGACTACGTGTTCGAGGTCACGCTTCAGGGCGAGTTGCACGACGTTTACTCGTACAGCTACGACCTCTACCTGGCTCCCAACGGAAACAACCTGCAGATCCCGCCGCGTGCCGAGGTCCAAACTATTTCGTTTGACGTCACCACCGACGGTTGGTTCGCCCTGGAGATCGATACCGACCAGTCGGCCGACATACTCTTCGACAGCACGAACCCCTCCGGCATGGCCGCCGCGATCCAGGCAGAATTGATCGCCATGGGGAACGACGATACGACGGTTACCTATATGGGGTTGGACGTCGACGGTGTCACCCTCTTGTTCGAGGTCACCTTCGACGGTGACAGCGCGGGCACGGACTACGAGCCGATCACATTGATCGTCGCCAACGATCACGACGTCGCCTCCGGCGATGTGCTTCTCGACGCCGTGTTCAATTCGACGGAAGACGTCAAGGGCGCCGATGATCTCGACGCTCCGCCACCGGAAGTCGTCATCTACAGCATTGGTGACGAAGGGACCATCCAGACCGCCGTCTCGGTCGGCATGGAACCCGACGGCGACTTCGTGATCGCCTGGACACAGCAAAACAATTACACCGAGGGATCCGGATTCTTCGGGTCCGCCGGCGTCGTCTCCAATCAGACCGTCTTCTTCCGCACGTTCGACGAAAGCACCGACACGGCCGGTCCGATGGTTACGGATCTGATCGCGCCAAGCGGCAAGTCGATCGATCCGGCCGCGGCGATCCAAGGTCCTCTGCAACATATCGTGCTGGTCTTCGACGAAGAATTGGCACAATACGACGACGAAACGATCGCTTGGGCCATCGCCGAGTACGACTTGGCCGTCGACGGCGGTCTGCCGATCACGGGAACCGTCTCCGCGATTCTCGACAGCGTGACCAACGTCCTGAACTATCGACTGTTCCAGAACGGGGCCGAGTTGCCGGAGACCATCTACAGCGTCGAATTCGGCATGAGCAAGGCGGCCGAACTTGCCGACGCGTATGGGCTGAATCCGATTCCGACGAACAAGTGGGAAGCCGTGATCACGTTCGACGGCAACGGGGTCGACCCGGACGAAACGCCGCTCGTCAACGGTCTCTACACGATCGAAGTGCTCACGCCGATTCCCGACCTGCAGGCGGCCCTCTCGCAGAGCGGTATTCGCGATAAGTCGGGAGTCCCGTTGAACCATACGGGCTTCGCGATCGGCGGGCTGAACGTGTCGCGCGATTTCATCGTCGTGGTCAACACCGACGGCACCGGCACCGATATACCGGTAACGCAGGACCCACCCGTGGGGTTCGGTTCCAATGGACGAACCTATCCCGAGGTACCCGGTGCCGTGGCGGTCGATTCCGACGGCGACCACGTCGTTACGTGGACGGCGTTCGATACGCAACTTCAGCGCGAGCGTGTCTTCGTGCGGACCTACGATGCCAACGGCAGTCCCACGTTGACTCGGCCCTTCTACTTCCCGGTGACGCCACCGGCGACCGATCCCGAGTTCGCCGACGACGAACAGCGTTACGCGACGGTGGCCAGCGACGCAGACGGCGACTTCATCGTCACGTGGACCAACTTCCGCGATACGAACAGCGACGGCGTTCGCGACGAGCAAGACATCTACATGCGCCGCTTCGACGCTAACGGATTCCCCGTCAGTGAGCCGATGCGAGTGAACGCCTACACGACGAACAATCAGAAATGGTCGAGCGTCGCAATGGACGTCGACGGCGACTTCGTCGTCACCTGGTCGAGCTACAGCCAGGAAGACAACAACCAACTGGGAACCGGCTACGGGATCTACGCTCGCCAGTTCGACTCGTTCGGCCAGGCACTGGCTCCCGAGTTCCACGTCAACGTGACGACCGTCGGCAACCAGCAATTCGCCAGCGTGGCCATGGACGAAGACGGCGACTTCGTCGTCGTGTGGACCAGCGATCAGAACGGCATCGGTGACGACATCATCGCCCGGAGCTTCGCCCGCGACGGCGCGCCACAGCCGGGGCCCTTGACGGGTGAAGTGCGCATCAATCCGACGACGGACGGAAATCAGCGCTACCCGGATATCGCGACGAATCTGGCGGGCGACCAGTTCGTCGTCACCTGGTCCAGTTCCGGCCAGAACGGACCCGACTCCGGCTGGGATGTCTACGGCATTATTCTCGACGCATTTCTTACACCTGACCCGTTACAGTTGGCTCCCTTCGACGGCGAGTTCCAAGTCAATACGACGCTGACCGGCAACCAGATGTTCTCCTCGGTGGCGATGGACTACGAGGGCGAGTTCACCGTCGCCTGGAGCGGATACGGCGACCAGCCCGGCCAGGAAGACTTCGAGCAGAGCGGCGTCTTCTATCAACGATTCGGTTCCGTCACGACACAGGTGCCCATAATCGACCCCGTCACGGGCAACCCGGTCTTGGACGCCAACGGCAACCCGACCTTCCAAACCGTGATCAGTACGGCGCCTTCCGGCCAGGAAACGCGCATCAACTACAGCGTCGCGGGTAGCCAACAGATCCCGTCGATCGGCGGCGATGCGGACGGCAACTTCGTGGTCGCCTGGACCGGCACGACCGGCACGCCGGGCGTCACCGACGTCTACACGACGGTCAGTTACCGAACACTTCCCGCGATCGACACCACCGGCCCGATCGTCACCGACGTGCAGCAGATCAGCGG
Organism: Thermoguttaceae bacterium; assembly: GCA_036447015.1. GTDB lineage: Bacteria > Planctomycetota > Planctomycetia > Pirellulales > Thermoguttaceae > JAZFUB01. The sequence continues at coordinate 11,442 of JAZFUB010000378.1, forward strand.
AAAGCGAATGCTGCAGGGCGACGTCGTCTCGGATATCGGCGAATTGATCGTCGTGTTCAACGAAGACCTGTCGGAACTCGACGACGTCCGCGGCATGACCAGCGTGCTGAATCCGAACAACTGGGCGCTGGAACGCAACGGCACGGAAATCATCGGCGCGATCAAGAGCATCACTTTCGGACTCAACGCATGGCAGTCGCGCAAGTACGAGGCACGGGTCCTGCTGGACGGCAACGGCATGGAACTCGACCCCAACCCGAACGTTCCACCCCAACTGACGCCCGGCGACTACGTGCTGACGGTTCGCGACCTGATCACCGACGGGGTCGCGGCGTTGGACGGCGATTACGACTCTGTGCCGGGGACCGACCCGGCCGGCACCGGCCAAGACGGATTCAAGTTCAAGTTCAGCGTCTCCGCGGGACCGAATCTCGGCGCCGAGTTCCGCATCAACGAATCGACGATCTACGACCAGCGTCTCGCCGAGTCCCGTGGCACCGGGTATGCCACCGAGCAGAGCAGCCGCGCGATGGCCGTCGACCATGACGGTGATTTCGTGGTCGTCTGGACCAGCACCGGCCAGGACGATACCAGTGATCCGTATGGAACGGGCGTCTACTTCCGCATGTTCGATCGCGACAACAACGCGCTGACGCCGGAAACCCGTGTCAACACGACGACCGAGGGCGGTCAACTCAATGCGTCGGTGGCGATCGACGCCGACGGCGAATTCGTCGTCGTCTGGGAAAGCCGAGGCCATGGGCTGGACAACAGTTCCGATATCTTCGGCCAACGTTACGACTCGATGGGCCAACCGGTCGGCGGCGAGTTCCGCATCAACTCCGAAACCTACGCCGACCAATACAACCCGGCGGTGGCGATGGACGATTTCGGCAACTTTGCGGTCGTCTGGGCGTCGGCGGCCGGGCAGCCGTTCAGCTACTTCCACAACATCAAGGGCCAGGTCTACGACTATGCCGGGCGGCCGATCGGCGAAGAGTTCCGGGTCAACGAACTGGACCTCCCCGGCACCGGCTCCAGCCCCGGAGGCCACGAGGGCAATCCGACCATCGCCATGGACCCGGCCGGCAACATCATCGTCGCCTGGGAACGGGTTACCGTACAACAGAACGGCGTCGTGACCGACAACGACATCGTCGGCCGATTGTTCGGCAGGTACGGCGCACCGAAGGGACCCGAGCAGATCTTCGGCACCGGCGGTACCGGCGGCGGACCCGGCGTGCGTACGGCCCGCAATCCGCAATTGGCGACCGATCCCTCGGGCAACTTCATCGTCGTCTGGGAAAGTCACAACGGCACCGACTATGACATCGCGTATCAGCAGTACGATCCGACGGGCGCTCCGCTCAGCGGCGGGTCGATCAGCGAGCCGTTCTTCGGTGGCCAACAGGTCAACCCGTCGGTCGGTATCGACGCCGACGGCGATTTTGCGGTCGTCTGGAACGGGAACGGCGCAGAGACGGATCCCTTGAACCCGGCCGACCCGGATCTGTGGGGCGATCTGGACAATGATGGCGTGTTCATTCGCAACTTCCACGCGGCTAACAACTTTGTCACCGTGCAGTCGCGAGTCAACCGCACGGAGAACCGCATCCAGCACTTCCCGGTCATCGGCATGGAGCCGGACGGCGATCGGATCGTGGTTTGGAGCGGTACGGGCGTGGGCGACTATCACGGCATTTTCGCCCGGCGTTACGATGAGCCGCTCGATACGGCCGGCCCGTTGGCCACCGAATTGCGACGCACCGACACGGGCGCCCTGGTCGTCGGCGGCGACTACCTGCCGGGCAACCTGGACCAGATCGCCGTGGTCTTCGACGAAGAGATGGCCGTCAGCGGCGACGGCAGCGTCCTGAACCTCGACAACTGGACCGTGATCGACGGCAACGGCCAGGAAGTTGGCGGCGCGATTTCCCATATCACATTCAGCCTGAATCCGTTGAACAACAAGTTCGAGGCGGTCGTCCACTTCAACGGAGCCGGTCTCGGCTCGGGCTACTACGAACTGATCGTGGGCGAATACACGACCGACCTGGTGGGCAACGAGATGCGGCACAGCGGCGTGCTGCCCGGCGGCCAGGACGACGCGGGCCGGCGCGCCCGATTCACGTTCCAGGTCGCCGGCTTCGTGCCCGGGCCGGGTATGGAGTTCCTCGTCAACCAGACGACCGACGGGACGCAGACGTTCTCCGAAATCTTCGGAAGCGGCACGGCCCTGGAGCACAGCAACCGCAGCTTGGCGGTCGACCATGACGGCGACTTCGTAGTCGTTTGGACCGGCTACGACCAGGACGGCGACGGAGCGGGCGTCTTCATGCGGATGTACGACCGCGACAATGTGGCGCTGACCGACGAGATGCAAATCAACACGTTCACCGACGGCGATCAGCGAAACGCCGAAGTGGCGATCGACGCCGACGGCGACTTCGTCGTCGTCTGGGAGAGCGAAGGCCAGGATCCCGACGGCTCCTGGGGCATTTACGCCCGCCGATTCAACTCGGTCGGCGAGCCGCTAGAGGCCGAAGAGTTCCGCGTGACGACCCAGTCGCTTCGCGACCAGTTCCGTCCGGCGGTAGCGATGGACGACGTCGGCAATTTCGTGGTCGTTTGGGGAACGGTCGCCAACAACCTCGACTTCTTCAACGACGTCCACGCCCAGTTGTTCGATTACAACGGCGATCGGGTTGGCCTGGAATTCCGCGTCAATGACGTGAACGTTCCCGCCGCGGGCGGCACCGAAATGAATCCGGCCGTCGCGATGAACGCCCAGGGCGATTTCTTCGTCGCCTGGGAAGTGATCAATGCACAGTTCCTTGGCCAGCCGACCGACACGATAGTCATGGCCAAGCACTTCTTCGCCGACGGGACGCCGCAAGGTGCCGAGTTCCGAGGCGACAACGGACAGGGCCAAGGCGGCCAGGGCATTGCTCGTACGGCTAGAAACCCACAGGTCTTTTTGGCCGACAATGGCGACTATTCGATCAGCTGGGAATACTACTTTGGCGTTCCGGGCGCCGGCGGCGGATATAGTGCGTTCGTTGAATCCTACTCGGTGAGTGGGGCGGGGCTAGCCGGCTGGAACACGCCGCCGTTGCCCATACCGGTTACTGGCAACCTCCATTTCGTGAATCCCTCGATCGCGACCGATGCCGACGGCAACGGCCTCTTCCTTACCAACGCCCATTGGGCACAGCTCGACGCAACCGATCCGACGAATCCGCTGTTGGTCACCAATGAGGACAATGAAGGCGTCTTCCTCTGGCCCGAAAACTCTCTGAACGAATTGTTCGACGCGCCGTCGCGAGTCAATCGGACCGAATACGGCACGCAACACTTCGGTTCGGTCGGTATGACGCGCGACGGCGGCGGCGTCATTGTCTGGAGCGGCAACGGGATCGGCGACGATCAGGGGATCTTCGCCCGTCGTTACGAGAAGCCGTTCGACATGATCGGCCCGATGCTGACCGAAGTCCGTCTGACCGACCGCACACGTATCGATGCCCAAGAGCCGGTCGTCGCGGCTCCGCAGGAACTTGTGGTCGTTTTCGACGAGGCCATGTTGACCCAAGGCCCGGACAGCGTGACGAATCCGGACAACTGGGTTCTGCTTCGCAACGGCGTGGAGATGGAGGATATCATCTCCAGCATCACGTTCGGCCTGAATCCGGCCACGAACAAGTACGAAGCGTTGCTTCAGTTCGCCTCGCCGCTTACCGGCGGTGTCTACACGCTGACCGTACTGGAGCCGATTCCCGACAACCCGAGCACCACGCCGATCGAAGGCCGATCCGGTTTGCGGGATGCTTCGGGCAACCCGATCTCACGGCTCGGCCTGGTACCGGACGGCGCGCCCGTTTCGCATTCGTTCATCCTCGGCTTGGCTGGCGGCGATACGCCGGTCGTCGATTCCCAGGATTCCCAGTGGTATATCGACGGGGCAACGCGACACGAAACACCGGGCGCCGTGGCGGTCGATGCAGACGGCGACCATGTGGTTGCGTTCACGGCGACCGACTTTTACATCTACGGCCCCAACGGCACGGAGAGAGCCTTCGTCCAGTTGTACAACGCAGACGGCTCGCCGAACTTGGGCCTCATTGCCGTAACACTCGAGGCCGACTTCTCCGGTGACATTCAGCGTTTCGCCTCCGTGGCATGCGATGCCGACGGCGATTTCGTCGTCACCTGGACCAACCTCCGCGACGTCGACGACGACGGTATCCACGAAGAGCAAGACATCTACGCCCAACGCTTCGATGCGGTCGGCCGACGGATCGGTTTGGCCTTCCGCGTGAACGACTACACCAATGGCGCGCAGAAATGGTCGTCCGTGGCCATGGACACCGACGGCGATTTCGTCATCACCTGGTCCAGCTATGGCCAAGAGTCCGGCACGGGAGAATTGGGCTTCGGTTACGGTGTCTACGCAAGACGCTACGACTCGCTCGGCGAACCGCTCGCGGTCGAGATGCTGGTCAACACGACCATCACGGGCGATCAGCAGTTCGCCAGCGTCGCCATGGATACCGACGGCGATTTCGTGGTCACTTGGAGCAGCGATCAAAGCGGTGTGGACAACGACGTCTACGCTCGGTCCTTCGATGCGGCGACAGGGACCTTCGGCCCGGAAACACTCGTCAACACGACGGTCGGCGGCGACCAACTCTATAGCGACGTTGCGATCGATTTGCCCGGAAACTCCTTCGTCGTCACCTGGTCCGGCTCCGGAAGCCAGGACGGGGACGGTTTTGGCGTCTTCGCACGACACTTCATTCGTGCCGGCGGCGCCATCTTTCCCACGACCGGCGAGGTGCAGGTCAACACGACGACGCTGGGCGACCAGCAGTTCGCCTCGGTCGGAATGGACCATCAGGGCAACTTCACCGTTACGTGGAGTGGATTCGGCGATCAGCAGTTCCAAGAAGATGAGTCGGGCTCCGGGGTATTCTTCCAGCGATACGATGCGACGGCTACACCGATCGGCGGCGAAACGCGTGCCACGATTACGACCGCAGGCGATCAACGGGCACCGTCGATCGCTAGCGACGGCGAGGGGAACTTCGTCATCGTCTTCACCGGCGACAACGCGATCACCGGCTCCAGCGATGTCTACCGTTTCCTTAGCACAAGCTACCTGTCTGCTGCCGACGCCGACGGCCCCTTGGTCACCGACGTCACGTTGGCTGACCGTACGCGTTTGCTCCAGGGCGAGACAGTCCCGGCATCCGCGGGCAACGTGGCGCAACTGATCGTGCTCTTCAGCGAGGACCTTTCCACACGCGACGGAGCAGCCGGCCCCGACAGCGTGCTGAATCCGTCCAACTGGAAACTGTATCACAACGGCACCGAAATCACCGGCGCCATCACCAGCGTCACCTTCAGCCGGCCCCTACTTTCAAACAAGTATCAAGCCTTAGTGACCTTGGACGGCAACGGCATGGTGGGCGGAACTCCCGCGCTGGGCTCGGGTGAATACGTGCTAACCGTTCGCGACTCGATCCACGACGTCTACACTCCCGACGTCGACGGCAACTATTTCGGCGGCAACGCACTGGACGGCGATTTCGACGGCACTCCCGGAGCCACAGCGCCCGGGCTGGGAGTGGACGGCTATCGCTTCCAATTTCAGATCGGCAGCACTGCCGTGGACACGCCGGTACAGAACGGCCGAACCCACGCCGAGACACCCAATGCCGTGGCCGTCGACGCCGACGGTGACCATGTGGTCGTCTGGACAGACCGCGACAACGCGAATCGCGATCACGTCAACGTGCAGCTCTTCGATGCCGACGGTACACGCGCGGCCACGGCGCGCGACCCGTTCCGGGTCGCGCCGGTCGACAGCAATGAAACGGATGAGCAACGGTTCGGCTCCGTGGCGATCGACGCCGACGGCGATTTCGTCGTCACCTGGACGAACATCCGAGGCGGCGAGTACGACATCTACGCCCAGCGGTTCAACGCCGCCGGCACCTCAATGGGCAATGCGTTCCGGGTGAACACCTACACGAACGACGTCCAGAAATGGTCCGACGTGGCCATGGACACCGACGGCGACTTCGTCGTCACCTGGACCAGCTACGGTCAAGAGGCGGGCACCGGTCAACTCGGCTTCGGCACCGGCGTCTACGCCCGGCAGTACGACTCGCTGGGCGAAGCACTGGGACCGGAGTTCCTCGTCAACCAAACGATCACCGGCAATCAACGTTACGCCAGCGTGGCGATGGACGCCGACGGCGACTTCGTCGTCGCCTGGACCAGCGATCAGAACGGCGACGACGACATCTATGCCCGCGACTTCCTGGCCAACGGCACGCCGGGTGGTGCCGAATTGATGGCCAACTGGGTCTTCACCGGCGGCCACCAGCAGTATCCGGACGTGGCGGGTGATATGGCAGGCGACAGTTGGGTAATCACATGGACGAGCCTCGACGCACAGGACGGCGACGGTGCCGCCGTGTATGCCCGCACGTTCGACCGCAGTTTCTTCGGCTCACTCACGTCCGCCTGGTTCGAGTTCCAAGTGAACACGACGACCACGGGCGACCAGATGTTCTCCTCGGTCACACTCGATGCCGACGGCAGCTACGTGATTGCCTGGAGCGGCGTGGGCGAGCAACCTCAGCAGGAAGACGAGTCGGACTTCGGCGTGTTCTACCAGCGGTATGCCTCGGCCGACGATCCGTTCGGCGGCACCCCGATCGGCGGCGAGACGCGTGCCAACACAATTACCGACGGCAACCAGTGGCTACCCTCGCTCGGCAGCGATGCGCACGGCAACTTCGTGCTGGTCTGGACCGGCGAGGGCGCGTCGACCAACGTCTACAAACTTCTCAGTGCCGACCGGCTCCCGGCCGCGGACGATTCCGGGCCGATCGTCACCGATGTGCTGTTGACCGACCGCACGCGGGTGTTCGACGGAGACGTGATCGACGTGCCGGGAAGTATCAATCAGCTAACGATCGTCTTCAGCGAAGATCTTTCGATCGAAGACCTCACGACGGGCGCGGATAGCGTGCTCAACCCGGCCAATTGGATTATCGAGCGCGACGGGCAATTGATCCAGAACGCGGTGACCAGTGTGACGTTCCAGCGAAATCCGAGCAGTCGCAAGTACGAGACCGTGTTGCAGCTCGACGGCAACGGTCTGGATGCGGGTTCGGTCGCCTTGTTGCCGGGCAGCTACACGGTGACGATCCGGGACCTGATCACCGACGGCACCAACGCGTTGGACACGGATTACGACGGTGTCCCGGGCACGACGACGGGCACCGGAGTGACCGGCTATCAATTCCGCTTCGTGATTCCCAGTGCGCGTCGGGAGGTGCCGGTCGGAATGGTGGCGGGCCGGACCCATTACGAAAACTCGGACGCGATCGCCGTCGATGCGGACGGCGACCACGTGGTCGTGTGGACCGAACACGACGTCATCTACGACCTGGATCGCATCTACGTTCGGCTCTACGATGCCAACGGGAATCCGGCTCAGACGTCGGCCTTCCCCTTCCAGGTGACCCCCTACGGCAGCGATCCCGAGTTCAAATCTGACGACCAGCGATTCGGCGCCGTGGCGACCGACGCCGACGGCGACTTCGTGGTCACCTGGACCAACATCCGCAACGGCGAAAAGAACATTTACGCTCGGCGGTTCAACGCCAACGGCATCCCGATGGATGAGGCGTTCCTCGTGAACACCTACACGCACGGCACCCAGGCGTGGCCCTCGGTGGCGATGGACACCGACGGCGACTTCGTCATCACCTGGTCCAGCTACGGCCAGGAGGGCATGGGAAGCGGACAGTCCGGCTTCGGCTACGGGGTCTATGCCCGACAATTCGATTCGTTGGGTGAGCCGGTCGGACCCGATTTCCGCGTGAACCAGACCCTTACCGGCGACCAACGGTACTCCAA
>JAZFUB010000379.1:0-7981 GCA_036447015.1 Thermoguttaceae bacterium
CTGGCCAACATGAGCCATGAAATCCGCACGCCGATGACCGCGATTCTCGGCTACGCCGAAACCCTGCTCACCGAGGGGGACATCACCAAGGCGCCGCCACAGCGGATCGAGGCCATCCGCACCATCATCCGCAACGGAGAACATCTGCTGCACCTGATCAACGGAATCCTGGACTTGTCGAAAATCGAGGCCGGCAAGCTCAAGCTCGAACAGGTACACTACTCGCCGTTTCAACTCGCCTACGAGGTGACTTCGCTGATGGACGTCAAGGCCGACGCCAAGGGGCTCCCGCTGACGTTGAAAGTCGCTGGCAAGATTCCCAAGACGATCCGTACCGATCCCACCCGACTGCGACAGATCCTGATCAACATCGTCGCCAACGCCATCAAGTTCACCGCAGTCGGCCAGGTGTGCCTGGAGATATCGATCGTCGAGGCGACGGACGCCAACCCGCTGATCCGGTTCGACGTCCGCGATACGGGAATTGGAATGACTGAGCAGCAGACCGGTAAACTGTTCCGGGCGTTTTCGCAAGTCGACGCTTCCACCACGCGCAAGTTTGGCGGCACGGGGCTGGGACTGGCGATCAGCAAGCGACTGGCCGAGATGCTCGGCGGCGACATCACGGTCACCAGCGAAGCGGCCAAGGGAAGCACCTTCCGTGTGACCGTGGCCACCGGCCCGCTCGACGACGTCCCCATGATCGACCCACAGGACTGCATCGGCTGCGACAGGGCAACGCCCGAAAGGCAACTCTCGGCCAATACTCCACCGGAGAAGCTCGACTGCCGGGTCTTGCTGGCCGAAGACGGTCCGGACAACCAGCGGCTGATCTCCTTCATCCTGGAGAAGGTGGGAGCCCGGGTCACGCTAGCCGAAGACGGCCGCGTGGCCTGCGAGAAAGCGACACAAGCATCCCACACCGACGAGCCGTTCGACGTGATCTTGATGGATATGCAAATGCCGGTCATGGACGGCTACGAGGCGACCCGCAAACTCCGAACCGACGGCTACACCGGCCCGATCATCGCCTTGACCGCCCACGCCATGGACGGCGACCGCGAGAAATGCCTCCAGGCTGGCTGCGACAACTACGCATCGAAACCGATCGACCGGGAGGAACTCATTGCGATGGTATCGCAATACAGCAGCCGACCGGAATACGGCCGGGAACGGGTCGATGAAGTCGATTCCGAGAAATAGTTCCCTTCCCGACGCAGACGCCGCATTCACTCTCCAGCACGTAAGTTCTGTCCGGGCTGTCCGACCCGGCTTGCCCCCAACATCGCGCAGAAGAACTACGTTCGCCCGTACAGACGTTGCTTGACCCAATCGAGCCACTGACCGTCGGGGAGTCCGTAGGGGCGGAACTTTTCCAGACCGCCTCGGCCTTCGTCGTACAACAAGGCCCGATTCGCGTCCAGACGGCTGGCAAGCGGCGAATCGATCAGGTTGCTCGAATCGGTGGCGTTCATGTGGAAGGTGATCCGCATCTCGATGTCGTGGAGGTTCTGCCGGTCCAGGCAGCGGTTGACGTTGTTGTAGGTGTCGGCCCAGATCAACGTGTGTACGCCCAAGGCCGGACCTTCGCGCAGGATATGGGAAAACCGCTTGGCCGCGCTCGGCGGAGCATCTTCGTCGAAACGCGAGAAGCCGAAATCGTCTTCTGTCTTGCGCAAGTCGCGGAACCGCCCGAGGTCGAAAACGACCAGGAAGATCGGCGGAGCGTCTTCCTGCTCGGCCTCTTCCCTGCGTATCAGTTCCTCGTCGATCTGCTCCACGGCTGCGGCCGCGTTGCGAGGGCTGACGACCTTCACGCCATGTGGCACGGCCGGCGCCAGACGGTTCCAGAAGCCGGCTTCCGGCGCATCGGGCCGCGCGCCGTCGAGCACGATGAATTGCACCCCGTTGGACGTTTCGGCCGGCCGATGCTGCGCGGCCATGCTGATCATCATCGTCGCCAGGACACCCAAGGCGGCCTCGTCGCGATGCCCGACCAAGAGCACGTTGCTGCCGCTTTGCCGGATCAACGTGGCGGAAGTCGGATCCTTGATCGCCACCGCCGCCCCGACCCAGGCCTGCGTGGCATGCGACGGCTCGGGCCATGAGTCGGCATCCAACAAGTCGCACAGCGGCGCGTTCTGCTTCGGATTGGCCAGCACGTTGCCCTCGAAGACGATCGCCGGGGGGACCTTGACTTGTCGCTCCCGCACCAACTGGCGTGCCCGACGCAAGCACTCGTCGCGTTGCCGGTCCGACATCCAGGCGACTTGGAAGGGATGGTTGCCTTCGAACAGGCCGTTGGCGTCGTTGTAGATCGCTTCGCCGGGCCGGGTCAAGAGCCGTGCGGCCGTGTTGTCTTCGCTGAGGATCAAATGGGCATCGGCCTCGCTGCATTGCAGGGCGATCCTCACGGCCATCTGACCGATCGTGCTACGTGCCAACGAATAGGCCCCGCCGAGCGTCTGTGAGCCGAGCAACACGTGGATGCCGAACGCCCGGCCCTGTCGAACCAATCGATCCAGCAGCAGCGCCGCGTCCTGGGCGATTCGGTCGTCTTCGACGAACAACTCCTGAAATTCGTCGATGATCAGAAGTATGCGGGGCATGACCGCCTCGGGGTTCGCATCGCGATACGACGCGATGTCCTGCACGCCATGCCGCCGAAACAGATCGCCTCGCGTTTTCAACTCTTCATCGAGCCGCTGCAGCACGCTGAGGCCGAACTCCCGTTCGCTTTCGATCGCGATCACGCGTGCATGGGCAAGCTCGCCGGTGGCATAGGCCTTGAACTCGACGCCTTTTTTGAAGTCGACCAGGTAGAGATGTACCTCGTCGGGGCTGTACCGCAGGGCGATGTTGGCGATCAGCACGTGCAGCATGGTCGACTTGCCCGAGCCGGTCTTTCCCGAGACCAGCACGTGCTGGGCCGTGCCCTTGCCCAGGCTCAGATGCTGCAGCTTCATCGCCCCGGCGCGTCCCAAAGGAAGGTCGATTCCGCCGCGGCTGTCGGCCGTCCAGACTTCGCCGTCCTCGGGCAGGACGCAATCGATGGGCACCTCTACCCGATCGACCTCTTGGACACGCTTGCCGACCGTGCGGACGATCTCGGTGAATCGGTCGGCATCGGGCAATTCGTCCACCACGAGCGGCATCCGGCCGTAGCCGTCGTGCGTGGTAATGAAGCTCTCTTCCTCCCATGTCAAACGACAGGCGTGCTGATGCAGATCGGCCATATCGAAGTGACGCGGGAGCTTCTGCTTCGTATCGATGGTCATCAGGGTGAATACGCCGCAGCGCGATCCGCTGGCCACGATGCTCTTCAACCGCGCGGCCGCCGCTTCCGTGAAATTGGCCGGAAAATTGGCGATCACCAACACGCGATACGGCTCGGCCATTTCGCCGGCGAATTCGTTGTATTCGCGAAGCGACGGGAACTCGTTGCGCAAGTAGACCTGAATCACGTTCTCCATATGACCCGTCAAATCGCCCAACTGCTTCTCGATATGACCCCGTTCGGTCCAGATGCGGCCGGCGACCAGCTTTTCGTCGTAGTCGGCCAGGTGCATGAAGGCCGAGAAGTTCTCGCCAAGGCCGACCGGGTCGATGATCGTGAAGCGGACTTTGCCGGGCGGAATCGAAGTGAGCATCCGCAGCATCACGGCGCGGAGCACGTCGACCGCCCGATCACCGCCGCCGCCGTCGGTTTCCAGCAGCAGCATCGAGCTGTCGGGAAAGGGCAACAACGCCGGCAGGGCGAACTGAAGCCGATCCGGGATCAGCCGCTGGTCGCGGGGGATGCCGTTCTCGATCTGATCCAAAGCCACCTCATGATGGCCGAAGCGAATGGCCGGTGGAATGCTTCGCGGCGGCCTCCAATCGTCCCAAGTCGAATCGTCCCAGCCCAGGAACAGACGCTCGCACTCGTGATTCATCGAGTCGACCGACGCCTGGAAATCGGCCATGCCCGTCTGCCAGCGCCGGGCCATTTCGTTGCAGCGCGTGCGATGGTCTTCTTCGATCTCTTTTCGTTCTCGTGCGTACTCGCCTTGGATACGAGTCAGCTCGGCCTGATAGCGGTCGCCGATTTCTCGCATGCGATCGGCACGCACGTCTTCGGCCGCCTGGAGGTCGCCGTCGCGGCGGCTGGAGATCTCGGCGCTCCGCGCGGAGAATTGGCGATCGGCACGTTGCACGTCGCTCTCGCGACGCTCCGTAATCTCCTTGACGGTCGCTTCGAACCGGTCGTCGGCCTTCTTCAACTCCTCGTCGCGTCGGACAACCGCTTCGGCCACGTGACGGCGGCAATCGGCCTCGACCTTTTCCACGGCAGGGCCTCTTGCCCGATCTGCCGCGGCTAACGTTCGTCGCAGCGCCAGATAGGCTTCGGTCGTCTGCTGCCGAGCCAGCCGGTAAAGCCATCCGCCAACGGCCAGCGTGAGCACGGCCGCGCTGAGAATGCTCGCTGGCACCCAGATCAACACGTTCCAATCGGCCAGAAGGCCGCAGGGTAAGATCGACAGCAGCCAAAACAGAATCGCGCCGCCGACCGGCTGCGCGCCCTCGAACATGCGGGGAACGGTCAGGGCGGACAACCGCTGCAGTTGATCGCGCGCCAGGGGTACCGACTCGGCGATCAGAGAGATCGGATCGGTCGAAGGCGAAGCCGCGGCGTCGGGTTCCTCGTACTCGCGTGCCTGCCATCGCCGCCGTAGTACTTCCACAGCGTCGCGGTGGATCGCCAAGAGTTCTTTCCATTGGGATTCGACCTGGTGTTTCGTCTCCTTCAACTCCAGGCTGGTACCGTTTTCGGCGGCCTCCGAGAGGGTCGAGGCTTCCCAGCGGGTCTCCTGCCGGTGGGCCCGGGCCGCCTTCTGCTCGGATTCGAATTGGTGCTCGATCCGGCCGCGGAGTTCGTCATGCTCGGCGGCGGCCGTATGGCGGTCCGACTCGAATCGGGCGATCACGCGCTGGCTCTCTGCCGCATAGGTCTCGACCGCGGCCGTCTTGTCTCGCTCGGCCTGATCGGCAGAATGTTTCAGAGCAGCGTGATATTCTTGTTCGACCGCTTCGGTTCGCGAGGCGAGATCGGCCAGGATTTCGACTTCCACGGGTGCCCGATCGGCGACCAGGTGGCACAGGTCGCCCAGGATATTGCTCGGCCCCTTGGGCAGAAACGGTTCGATTGCCGGTTGCCGTTGCATCATGACTCGTCGCCACATTCCTGTTCTGCCTGGGCAAGCACCTGCGCAAGGCGACGGACCGCCTCGATCGCGCGGCGGAATCTCGGCTCCAACGGCTCCAAGTACTCCTCCGCGAACTGCCGTTGGGCCCGATCGTCCCAGTGCTGCGATGCTTCTCGGTAGGCGATCTGCAACGAATCCATCGCGTCGGTCAGCCTGGCGGTACCGGATGACATATCCCAGGGCTTCATGATCCGCTTGCCTCCTCCGGGTCGTCGGCCGGGGCGTCGGCCGTCTGCTTTGAAGTTTCGTCGGGTGCTTTGGCGGCATGGTCCGTGTCACCCGATCGGACCGCGGGGGCTTCAGTTGCCTGCTCGGGTCCGGCGGCGGTCGGCGCCGCGACGGTCGACTGCAACGCCACGTAGGACTGCAACGCCCGGTTCATCCGTACCAAAGAAGCCAGCGCACGGGGACAGTCGGTCAACAGCCAATTACTCAGTTGGGCGGCGGAACCTTTGTATTCGATCACCGCCCGATCGATCCGCCGAGCCCATACCCGGACCAACTCGACCTTCTCTTCGGCGAGCCGCAGCCGCCGCCGGGCTCGTTCGATCACCTTCTTCTCTGCCAGCAACGTCGGTTCGTGGTCGGCGAATCTGCGTGCTGAGCGTGCCCTTTCATACTCGGCCTTGGCGTCGGCCACGCGCTGGCGACCTAGACGTATTTCGTTTCGCCAATGGTCCTTCTGCGTGTGATTGATCCAATCGAGGGCCCGATGGATTTCGACTTCGAGATTCTCCAGCGAGGTGGAGGCGTCGTCCTGGAAAGACCGCAACACGGCGGTGAATCGGTCGAGGACTTCGATCGAAGTGACTTTGGCGGACCGGCTCATGAGCGACCATCCTCACCGTTGCTGCAGGTATTCATCGATGAGTTCGGCCTTGCGCAGCAGGTAAGGCACGTGGTGGTCCGAGGCCTCGACGAACCTCGCAATCACCCGCATGTGCTGCTCGAATTCCTCGGCGAATTTCTTGTTTTCCTGATCCCGCCAGGTCTTACCCAACTCGGCCAGTTGGGTCTGCAGCATCATGATGCTGCCCTGGGCGTCGCTGGTGAACTTTTTGAGGTTCTTGGCAAATCGCCGGATTTCGTCGGGATCGACGATGGCTTGAGGCATGGGCCCCCCCTTCTTGCATCGTGCCGGATGCTCCCTGTTCGACGTAAGCGTTGCCCGATTTGGGCATGCCACGGTAGTCATTCTACCATGCGATTGACTTGCCGTCCACGAAGCGGTTCCGATTCCGCTTCAATGGTCCGCCACGGCTTGAACCACTCGGTATTGGCCGTCGGAGACAATCAGCGTCTCGTTATACGTGAACAGCGAAGGGATCTGCTCCTTGTAGGTCTGCAACTGAAACAAAGGGTTTGCGTGACAAGTCGCAAACCGTTAAGATAGATGACGTTAGCCCGTCTATGCGCGACGTAGCACAAGATGGCACAAGATGGCACAAGATGGTGCAACGCGGAAGTGCTTCCAAGGCTGGTGCCTGGCATGGTCTTCAAAACCGTTGGGCCGCGCGTAACGCGTGTGGCTGGTGGGTTCGATTCCCATGCACTTCCGCCATTTTATCTTGCACCCCGTCGCATCGACTCGCAACTCATGGTCTGCCGCCTGCGAAAAGAAGTGCTTCGCGAACCCGCAGTGCTCGCGGACCGAGGCATCGACGCAACGTCAAGGCGGGTATTCTGACCCTATTCCCAACCGGCCGCGAGCAGCATGTCGACGGCTGTCTCGGTCGACCGACTCTTGCTACTGGTTTGCTTCGTATTCATCTGCTCGAACTCATGGAGCCAATCCAGGTCGGCTGACAATGCTTCCGGCTCTGCCACTTCTTGGTCGGCTGTTTGCTTGATGACGGCATCCGCTTCCGGAGCGGTGATCAGCCTGAGCATCGTCAGCGGGTTGGTCTGATTCTCCCGGGCAATGATCTGATCGTTTGCATTGACCAGTCCGTCGCGGTTGTAGTCGTATCGGTCGTCGATGGCGGCCGGGGTCAGCGGCCCGTGGCGGAAGTTCCTTGCGACGATCTCGTCGGTGGCGTTGACGATCGCATTGATCGACTGATCGCCCGCGTCGGCGACGGCGTTGCCGAAGTAGAAGACGTCCGGCTGCCGCAATCCGGTGGCGGGGGTCGCCAGAACGGTCACCTCGAGCCACTGTTTCTCGACGGCATGGTCCTCGAAGCGAATCGTCACGCGATCGGAACCGCCGACGCCTTCGCCCGGCCGCACCACGAGCGGCAGCGTACCCGGTGCCAGTGTCCAACTCGTCGGGTCGCTGTTGTTGCCGACGCGGAAGGTAAAATCGTCGACGGCCGTCAGGTTGTCGGCATCGGCCAGGCCGGCGATGTCGACGAAGATGCCGTTGATGCCCTTGTCGTAGCTGCTGTAGTTGGCGAATGTGGCCGCTTCTTCCGCGAACAGAGGGACCTTGTCGGGTGCCATGGCCAGGTCGTCCCGCGCGTCGGCGACCGGGTCGTTGCCGTCGTGTCTGGAGTTGTTGTAGAAGAGATGCCGTCCGGCGACTTCTGCGACCACGGCGATTTCGGCCGTGCCGGGCGACGGTATACGGGCAACCCAACTCGCCGGGTCGTTCCCCCAGAGATTGCTCGCCAGACGATTCAACGAATCACCGGTGCCGTCCGCTTCCGGCCATGGCCAGAGGTTGCTGTAGATCACTTCGTCTTCGATCAGATAGGGCGTGTAGTTGGGCTCATCGAGCGGCGAGGTGTCGGGAC
>JAZFUB010000380.1:0-5215 GCA_036447015.1 Thermoguttaceae bacterium
CGTTCGGTCGGAACGTCGAGCGGGCCGTTGAAGAACATTCTCACCGGCGCCGACACGGGGGCCACGCTGACGATCACCGAAAACGGCGTCGGCCTGGACACCAAGTCGAGCCCGCCGGCCGCCGGCACCGATGCCTACAACACGTTCAACGGCTACGTCGACTTCTCCGGCGGCGCCGATACGAGCCTCGAAATCAGCGGCAACGACCAATACACGCACACCTTCGCCGGACTGGACACGGGCGATCAGTTGACCTACCGCTTCACCGGCACCTCGATCCGCGGCAACAGCGGCTATGACAACCGCTGGACGCTGGTCACGCTCGCCGGTGCCGACTCGTCGGTGACCGCCCCCGGCTCGGGCGACGGCCTGATCGTCCTCAGTCCCACCGAAATCGCCATCATGGCCGGCGCGAACCACGAGGTGAACCAGGGCTGGGTCGCCGCCTGGACGCACATCGACCCGGGCCCTGACGGCCAGTTCTCCGTCGTCTCGACGCACCACTTCGGCGCCGTACCCGACGGCCAATCCTCCAACGGCAACAAGAGCTACGCGCTGACCGCGGTGAAGCTCGAAGCGGTTCCCGCCGGGCCGCTCTCGGGGCTCAAACGGATCGGCAACGCCGAAGGCCAGACGGCCGCCGACTTCGTCCGCACCGATCTGCCGAGCAAAGGCGAGCAGAACCTCGGGCTGACGGCACCCTTCGGCGAGGTTTTTCCGGTGACCACGGGCCTCGGCTTCAGCGCCGATCAGCCGACGTTCGAGAGCAACATCCAGACCGACGTCGGCCGGACCATGCAGGGCGTCAACGCTTCGCTGTTCGGCCGGATCGAGTTCACCGTCGACGATCTGACGCTGTTCGACCGTCTGACGCTGCGGATGAAGTACGACGACGGTTTCGTGGCCTATCTCAACGGCACGGAAGTTGCCCGTCGCAATGCGCCCGATCCGGAAGATCCGCTGCTGATCGACTCGGCGGCAACCGCCACGCATGCCGATGCCGAAGCGGTTGTGTTCGAAGACATCGACATCACCGACGACCTGGTTTCACTCAACGTGGGAACTAACGTTCTGGCCATTCATGGACTCAACTACAAGGCGACGGACGGCGATTTCCTTCTCGTCCCGGAGTTGGTCGCCCGCAGCAGTTTCGGCGACCAACAGTATATGGTCTCTCCCACGCCCGGGTTGGAGAACATCGACGGGGCGATCGGATTCGTTGCGGATACCAAGTTCAGCGTCGACCGGGGCTTCTACGACACGCCGCAACAGGTCGAGGTCAGGTCGGCGACGCCCATGGCGACGATTCGTTACACACTCGACGGCAGCGCCCCCACGGCCACGACGGGGATCGTCTATACCGGGCCGATTGCGGTCGACACGACGACGATTCTTCGCGCGGCGGCTTATCGTGCGGGCTACGAACCGAGCAACGTCGACACGCACACGTATGTCTTCGTTGCCGACGTGATCGGCCAGTCGAGCACTCCGGACGGTTTTCCGTCGCTTTGGAGGTCGGAACCGGCCGACTACGAGATGGATCCCCAGATCGTCGGCAATCCGCTCTACGGCGATACGCTCGAAGAGGATCTGAAATCGTTGCCCGTGATGTCGCTGGTCATGGACGGCGACGACCTGTTCGACGCCCAGAACGGTATCTATGCCAACTCCAACAACCAGGGATTCAACTGGGAGCGGGGCGGTTCGCTCGAAATGTTCGACCCGAACGATCCGTCCGCGGGTTTTCAGGTGAACGCCGGGGTGCGGATGTATGGCGGCGTGGGGCGTAACGCGAGGTATAAGAAGCACTCGTTCCGCATCCTCTTCAAGGGCATGTACGGCCCGACGAAACTTCGCTACCCGTTGTTCGGCGAAGAGGCCGTCGACCAGTTCGATACGATCATCCTGCGATCGAACTTCAACGACGCCTGGGTCTGGGGAGGGGCCGCCACGCAGTTCATCCGCGACGAGTTCGCCGGCCGATTGAACCAGGCCATGGGCGATCCGGCCCGGCATGGCACGTTCGTCCATCTCTACGTCAACGGCCTTTACTGGGGGCTGTACAATCCGGTCGAGCGGCCCGACACGTCCTTCTCGGCCAGCTATTACGGCGGCGACAAGGACAACTGGGACGGCATCAACTCCGGTTCGCCCACCGGCGAGAGCACGACCGTCTCCTGGAACGCGCTGATGAACCTCGCCGGTGCGGGGCTGAGCACCAACGACAACTATCAGAAAGTGCAAGGGAACAACATCAACGGCACGCGAAATCCCGCCTACGAAAACCTCCTCGACGTCGACCAGTACATCAACTATCTGCTGATGAACTTCTGGGCCGGCAACAACGACTGGATCAGCCACAACTGGTACGCGGGCCGAGAGCGCGGACCGGAGAGCACGGGATTCAAAGCTTACACGTGGGACGCCGAATGGATCGTCCACATGCGTTCCAGCGTTACCGAGAACAGCGTCAACGACACGCCGACGAACAACTACTTGCTGAAACCCTACACGACGCTGCGCAACAATGCGGAGTTCAAGCTGCGTTTCGCCGACCACGTTCACAAGCACATGTTCAACGGCGGCGTGCTGACCCCCTCGGCCACTTCCGCACTCTACGCCTCGTTGGCCGACGAGATCCAACGGGCGGTGGTCGCCGAGTCGGCCCGATGGGGCGACGCCGTTACCCGGGCGCCGTTTACGCTGCAACATTGGATCAACGAACGCGACTATATCCTCGGCACCTACATGTCGCAGCGGTACGGCAACGTGCTGCAGCAACTCAAAAACGCCGGGCTTTACCCCAACATCACCGCGCCGTCGTTCCGCCTCAACGGCTTCTACAAGCATGGCGGGCAGATCGACCCGGGCGACGAACTGACCCTTGATGCCCCGACCGGAACGATCTACTACACGATCGACGGCACCGATCCTCGGGCACTCTACGGCGCTGTCTCCGCGACGGCACAAGTCTTCGGCGCAGGCAGTCCGATCATGCTGGGCGAATCCTCGCTGGTCAAATCACGAGTGCGCAGCGGCAGCGTGTGGTCGGCCTTGAACGAGGCCGAGTTCTTTCTCCACCAACGGGCTTCCGACCTGAATCTGGCGATTACCGAGTTGAACTACAACCCGTCCGCCCCGACCGACGACGAATGGGTCGTCGATCCGACCTTCGGAAACGACGACTTCGAATTCATCGAGTTGCAGAACATCGGCACCGAGATCATCGATCTGCGGGGTGTCAGGTTCACCTCGGGGATCACTTTCGAATTCACCGACCCGGCCGCTTCGCTCGCGCCGGGCGATCGGGTCGTCCTGGCCCGCGACATGGCCGCTTTTGCCACTCGCTATCCGGGCGTGACTCCCGCCGGTTACTACGACGGTGCGTTGGACAACGGAGGCGAACAGATCACGCTGCTGAACCGCATCGGTACGACAATCGTCGACTTCGCCTACAACGACAAGAATGCGTGGCCGGGCCGGGCCGACGGCAGCGGCGCGTCGCTCGAGTTGATCGACCCGACGGCCGTCCCGACGACGCAACCGGCGAGAGTCGAATATCTTCAGGACGGCGACCATTGGCGCGGCAGCAGCGAATACGGCGGCTCGCCCGGCCTGCAAGGCATCGGTCCGATCACCGACGTGCTGGTCAACGAGGTGCTGACCCACACCGACAACGGCACCCTGGATGCGATCGAACTCGTCAACACGACCGAGGAAGACATCAACATCGGCGGTTGGTACTTGAGCGATTCGAACAACAATTACGCGAAGTACCGGATTCCCGACGGCACGATGCTCTTCAACGGCGGCTACTTGGTGTTCGATGAAGAAGATTTCAATCCGTCCGGCGGCGTCGATTCGGAGTTGCACCCGAACGACTTCGCTCTCAGCGGCGCCCACGGCGACGATGTGTGGCTGATGAAGGCAACCGTTGACGGAAAGTTGACCCACTTCGTCGACCACGTCGAATTTCCCGCGGCACGTCTCGACGAGTCGTTCGGACGTTGGCCCAACGCCGAGGGACGTCTCTACCCGATGACCGAAAAGACGCTTGACGGCGACAATGCCGTCGAGAAGCAATGGTTGAAGGTGACGGTCCTCTCCACCGCCAACACGGGGCTGACCGACCCGGACGTCTTCTATTTCGGCAACACCCTCGGCGAGGCCGGTGATCAGGCGCTCAACACGATCGTCAATGCCACCGATGAGATTGCCGCCCGTAATTTCCAGCACGGTGCCGTCAATCCGGCCGCCGCGGACGACCCGTACGACTACAATCGCGACGGATGGGTCGACGGGACGGATCAGATCATCGCGAGGAACAATCAGACGAATCCGCTGACCATGCTGCGACTGATCAGCATACCGGCGATGGATGCGGTCCTGCAGCAAAGCCTGTCGTCGCTGCCGGCCGACGTCGACTGGCTGTACGAGTGGGAGCAAACGAACCTGAAGAAGCGTTCCTCCGGTCCGCAAGACTCGACCGCGACCATCGTCGATGAACTGTTGGCCTTGCGCTGGGGAGTTTAGCACGACAGCGCCAGGTTGGCCGTCGGGGGTCGTGGCAACCAACGCGAAAACGCGGAACTTACGGTTCCCTTCGCCATCGTCGTTTAGCGGCCGGGCTTGCGATGCCCCAGGGCAACCGTGATTGACCATCTCCGGGTTTTCCGTATAATCCCGTTTCGGATATCAATCTCCCCGTGCTTCCGCCGTTGACTAGAAAGACCTATTCCATGCAGCGTGGCCTCCAAAAACTCCGCAGAAGCGACGAAGAGGCGATCAAGGAGGCCGGGCTGACACTCGATTTCGACGAGATGGCCCGAAAGGGATCGATGTCGGCAGAAGAGGCCGCCATTGCCAAGTGGTACGGCATTTACCGTTCGCGGCAGCCGGGCCACCATATGGCCCGGGTGTTGGTTCCCGGCGGCCAGATCACGTCGGTCCAGGCACGCGCACTTGCCGAGCTTGCGTCAAAGTACTCGACGGGGCTTCTCTCGTGGACGACTCGTCAAAGCGCCCAACTGCACGCCCTGCAACTGGCCGATCTGGGCCCGTTCCTGCGAGACGTCAAGGCGGCCGGCATGACCACGTTTCACGGATGCGGCGACGTGACGCGGAACATGGCGGCCTGTCCCTGGGCCCAAATCTGCCCGCATCGGCGGATCGATGTCCTGCCCTATGCCAAGCAGGCCGCCGAGCGACTGTCTGC
>JAZFUB010000381.1:0-4081 GCA_036447015.1 Thermoguttaceae bacterium
CCGATTCGGTCTTGTTGACGTGCTGCCCGCCGGGGCCGCTGGCGAGAAACTTGTCTTCCCGATAGTCGTCCGGCGAGAGTTCGATCTCGATGTCTTCCGGCTCGGCCATGACGGCCACGGTCGCGGCCGAGGTGTGGATGCGGCCTTTGGCTTCCGTCTCGGGGACGCGCTGGACGCGGTGGCCTCCGCTCTCGTACTGCATCGTCCGAAAGACGCCCTCGCCTTGCAGGCCCAAGACAATTTCCTTGAAGCCACCGAGTTCGGTCGGATTGGCGTTGAGGATTTCGACCTTCCAGCGGTTGTCCTCGGCGAAGTGTTTGTACATTTCGTACAGGTCGCGAGCAAACAGGGCCGCCTCGTCACCGCCGATTCCCGCCCGGATTTCGAGGATGCAACGGGACCGGTTGGCGTCCTCGCCGCCGACGGTCAGGTCGAGCAGTTCGTTCCAGAGGACCTCGCGATCGGCTTTGAGTTCGGGCAGCTCGCCCGCGGCCAGTTCTCTCAGCTCGTGGTCGGACCCTTCGATCATCTCCATCGCCTCGCGGACCTGCACGTTGAGTTCCTTGAAGCGGCGGTACTTCGTCGTCAACTTGGCCAACGAACCGTGTTCGCGCGCAACGGCCGCCATCAGCCGCGAGTTGGTGAGCACGTCCGGATCGACCAACTGCTTCTCCAACTCCTCGAATCGAGCAAGTTTTTCTTCCAAGATGTCGCGCATGAGGCATCAATGAGGGGATGTTGCGTATTTCAGCGACAATAACTGTCGTTGTTCGCTCCTAGATTGTGAATCAACGCGTACGATGGGCCTCCGAATGATTCACAACCGCGGAGCGAAAAGTGACCGTGAATCGGTGCGCGCACGACGCAGCAAGAGGTACACCGGGAACTCGGCCCGACGATTCGCCCGCCCAGGGTCGGCTACTCTTCTTGCGACTCGGCGGCGACGGCCTTCTTCTTGCCACGCTGCAGGCTGGCATAGCCGGCGGCCGCGAACTTCTTCTGAAACTTCTCGATTCGGCCCGCCGTGTCGACGTACTTCAGCTTTCCCGTATAGAACGGATGGCAGGCGTTGCAGATATCGACCTTCAACTCGGCCTGGGTACTGCGTGTCTCAAAGCTGTTCCCACAGCCGCAGGTGACCTTGGTCTCGACATACTTCGGGTGGATTTTCTCTTTCATCGCCCGGCTCCTTAGCCCGCACCCCCCGGAAGTGCTTGGTTTCGCCGGGGGCGTCAGTGTCTATCGTCTTGCGTCGGAAAGTCCTTTGGGGCAGCCGTTCACACGAAACACCGCCGCCGACCCGACTGTTCAGCTTGCATTGTCAATGCCAAACTCACCATTGTATCGTCGCATACCAATCCCGACAAGAGGCTACCGGGGCAGGTTCGGGCAAGATTTCACGGCTACGGCTTCAAACCGGCGGGTGGGCTTGGGATGTGTGCTTATGCACCCCCCCCGTCGAGATCTACGCGCCTCGCCGTGCCGCAGCGACATTGGGAAGCTTTTCGACACTTAGCGAGTCGGCCAGTGATTCGAGCGATCCACCGGGGCGATATGCCATCTTGAGGCACACCCGGTCGCCCGTCTTCACGGCCAACGGCTTGGCAAGCGGCATGATCAGGTGTTGGTTGAGCCACTCGACGGCCCGATGCTGATCGAGCACCACAGCCAGTATATTCTTGGTGACCAGCCGCAATCCATTGAGCGTGCCATCCCGTTGGATCGAAAGGGTGCCCTCCCAGTCGAACCGCCCGGGCAGCGGCTCGCCGTAGCAGACCGTACTGTAGGTCACCGGGTCGGTCAGTTGGGTCGTCCCTTCGTGCGAGGGGGTTGGCGACTGAAAAATGGGGATCGGCGCGTGATAGCCGGCGAAATCGAACGATTGCTCGACTGCTTGGACGGCCAGCAAGGACGTGTCGGGAATGAAAGTCGGCAGCCGGTCGCCATAGCGGCGAACGTAACGTTCCTTGAACGACTCGATCACCGGAACCTGTTTCTCTCGCAGCAGGCCCACGTGAAGCATCTCGCAGATCACCACATCGACCGGCTCGGGCGGCAAATACGATCTCGCATCGGCCTGCACAACTTCCACCCGCTCGCCATGGCTGTTGTCGGCCAGGAAACGCCCGGCCGCTTCGACCAGCGCGGGATTGAATTCCACGCACCAGACCTTTTCGGCCTTTTGGGCGGCAAAATAGGAGAGGATACCGGTCCCACCACCCAAATCGAGCACCTTGTCCCCGGGCTGGACGATATGGTCGATCGCCTCGCGAAACGTCCCGACACGATCCGCATCAAGCAGCATGTTGTGCTGGTAATGCAAGGGAATGAATGCTCCCAAAAAGTAGTCTTCCGGCACATTCGACGAATCGCCCGTGGCATGAACGTCAGCCAGACTCCCCACTTGGGGCATGCGATTGGGCGCGAAGGTTTGGTGACTCATAGGGTGGCCTTCCACGACAGCGTAGATCTGAAGAGGGGGTCGGTGGCCGAAGCTTAACGTCGAAGGGGCTTCGATTCAAGGTCGATGTGGGACGAAGCGAATGGGCCGAGAAGCGACTTCCCCGTCTAGCTGTCGCCGGCACGGCGACTTGTACGCTGAAACAGACTGCCGGCCAAGTCGCCGTGCCGGCGACAGCTAAACGGGTGGATGTCGACGTTTTTCGGTCGATCCCTACCCGCCCATGCCCGTCTTGCGTGCCTTGAGGACCGGATCGCTCTTCAATGGCAGTTGCACGGCTCGGCCTGTCTCCGCAGCTTTGTAGATACCCAAAATGATCTCGACCGAACGGCGTCCCTCGGGTCCGTCGACTTGCGGTGTTCCCCCCTTTTTGATGGCCTTCAGGACGTCGGCGAACTGCCGGGCATGGCCATGATGGCCGATGGCCGACGGATCGGCCGCTCCGCCTCCGCCACTGACCTGCCGGGCCATTTTCTGGTGGATTGCCGAGTCGCGGCGATTCTTCTTGGCGAAGTCCCAGGTGATCAGATCTTCTTCCTCCATGACGGCCGAGCCGGCCGTGCCGTGGATCTCGATCCGCTTCAGATAGCCCGGATAGATGGCCGTGCTGGCCTCGATGATCCCCAGCGCCCCGTTGGCGAACCGCAGGGTGGCCACGGCGATGTCTTCCACTTCGATCTTCTCGTGGGCCAGAAGTCCCGTCTGGGCACGGATCTCGGCCACGGGGCCCATCAGCCAGGTCAACAGGTCGACACTGTGGATGGCCTGGTTCATCAGTGCCCCACCGCCGTCGAGCTGCCAGGTCCCGCGCCATGCGCCGCTGTCGTAGTACTCCTGGGTGCGATACCACTTGACGATCGCGTCGCCGACGGTCAGCCTCCCGAACCGTCCGGCGTCGATCGCCCGTTTCATTTCCACGCTCGAATGATGGAATCGCGAGGGAAAGATGGTCGAGAGCACCACGCCCGCCTTTTCGCACTCGCGGATGATCTTGTCGCAACGGCGCAGCGTGATTTCCAGCGGCTTTTCGACGATCACGTGTTTGCCGGCCCGGGCCGCGGCGACCGCCGGCTCCAGATGCGCGCCGCTGGGAGTGCCGATCGTCACCACGTCGATCTCTGGATCGGCCAGCATCTCTTCCAGGTCGTAGTAGGCCTTGCAGCCGGTCGCCTCGGCCAATCGATCTGCCGCGGCGGGCACCGTGTCGAACCCGGCGACCAACTTCGCGCCACGAGTATCTTCGATCGCCCGGGCATGGAAGTGAGCGATCATGCCACAGCCGACAACGCCAAAACCGGTCGCCATGAGAGACTCCTCTCTATTCTCACATTGATTCTCGCCTGGAAAGAATCCGGATTATAGGGATAGGCGAAACTGGTGACAAGGGGGGACAACACAGGCAGGCAAGGGTAACATGAACGATCGGACCGACCTTGTCGGTTGAAATCGATCTGTCGACTGGGGGCGAAAAGTCGCGGTCGGCAACTTGGCTGCTCCGATGAAGAGTTCTAGCGCCACAGCGATTGGTTGCATCGCGTGACATGCCGTCCAAGCCCACCGACGGCGTTCGGTGGGCCCGGGCGGCGTGGGTGGGTCCCACCGAACGCCGTCGGGGGGGTT